>NZ_JAAARL010000017.1:0-178863 GCF_009908205.1 Pseudomonas sp. Fl5BN2
GGCAGGGGGAGGGCGGTAGATTCTTCACTCATGGGAGGGGCCTGTTTACTCGTTCAATATCCTCCGGTCATCTTTAGGGTTGGGCAGCCAAGAGCGGTTGATCTGGATCAAGTTTCCAATAAGGAAAAGTCGGTAATGAGTAGGAATTTTTTCAGCGGATCAACCCGGTATCGGCCACGTTGCTGCTTAGTGATGAGTCATGGCTGGGAGTACCAGGGTGCCCACCCAGTCATCCGGTAGATCCAGGGCAAAGCACCGATAGGCCGGAGGATGCAGCGGGAACCACTCTGTCAGAGGCAGGCCTGCACACTTGAGGGTCGCTTCGCGCTCGCTCCAGGCCTGGGCGAAAGCCGGGGGGCGCAGGTCCTCGGTAAGCTCCAGTAATTGTCCGGTAACGCTGGGTCCCAGGTAGTCCTGAGCGACCAGCTGCCAATCGGGAATCTCTTCGACCTGCATCAGGTCTACACCCACCGCGCCATACAGGTGGACCGCCGCCAGCGACAGTCCCTGTTCGTGACTGATGGACAGCCCCGCCAGGCCCCAGCCCGGCAGGCTGAGCTGCAACGCCTGACCGGGGGGCGAGTGGATATGAATACTTTCGGTGGCGATGCCCAGGCTCTGGCTCAGGGCTTCGCGCAGTGCCAGGCGAATTTCCTTGCGCGCCCGGGTACGTGAGTCGCCAGGCCCGGTGGTGACGCTGACCAGCAACACGCCCTGCTGCCAATGTGCCTGGCAGTAGGGCCAGGCAAATACCTGCAGCGCCGTGTGCGAGCTGCTCCCGGTCATGCTCGGGCAGGGGCCGCTGGGCAGCCGGCCCAACGGCTGGCCTGGGGAATGTGCTCGCCCTTCATCACCAGGGTCAGTGCTCCCAGGTGTGCATCGTTGCCCACTTGAGCGCTGTACAGCACCGAGCTGCGTGGGCCCATGTAGACCCGCTCGCCGATGTGCACCTGGTCGATCTTCATCACCCGGTCTTCGAACAGGTGCGTCTGCGGGCAGGCGCCGGCATTCAGTTCGCTGTGGTCGCCAATGTGCACGCAGTCGAATTCGGTAATGTCGGTGGTGTCCATGTACACCCCGCGCCCGATCTTGCAGCCCAGCAAGTTGAAAGCGGGTGGCAGCCATGGCGTACCGCGCAGGAAACGCATGAGATTCGGTGCGGCCATGCCTTCGTAGAGACTGGTGATGCCTTCGGAGAGCCAGACGAACGGGGTCCACATCGGATCTGCGCGTTTGCGGTAGCGGCCTACCAGCAGCCATTTCAAGGCGGCCACGAACAGGAAGTTGCCGACAGCGTAGGCCAAGCCGATCAATGCCAGGTAACCCAGTACCGCGCCCCAGCGGTCAGCGGCGGCCAGGGGCATCAGGTCGAGCATCACGGTGTAGCCCACGGCGATCACCACCGCATGCGGGGTGACGATGCGCAAGCCTTCGATCAGGCCTCGGGTCAGGCGGCGCAAGGGTGAAGGATGGAAGGTCAGGGATGGCGGGTAGCCGCTGACCTGCTCCCGGGCCGGCAGGTTGATGGGGGGCGAGCCGAGCCAGGTATCGCCGTCCTTGAGTTCGCTGTTGCGCGGAGCAAAGGAGTGCACGCCAATCAGCACGTTTTCCGGCAGCACGGTGCCATCGGGAATGTAGCTGCCATTGCCGACGAAACTGCGATGGGCGATCACGGTCGGTTGAATGCTCATCCAGCCGCCGTCCACCTGTTCATCGCCGAGCATCACGGCGTCGGCGATGAAGGTTTCATCACCCAGGGTGAGCATGTCGGGGATCACTCCCTGGGCGGTGGAAATTTCCGCATCGCGACCGACTGTTGCCCCCAGCAGGCGGTACCAGAACGGCGCGTAGATCGTGGCATACAGGCCTGACAGCACGTTGAGGCTGGCCTCCTGGATATGGCTGACCAGCCACTTGGCGCAGTAGGTGTTGCTGTGCACGGCATACCGGCCGGGCTTCAGGCGTGGCAGGGCGATCCAGCGCAGCGCTGCCGCAGCCAGCATGGTCACGACGATCAGTACGGCGCTGGCGGGGAGCGCCAGGAAGAAGTAGCGCAGCAGTTGCACCGTCACTTCCTGGCCCTGCAGCCAGGGCAAGATCTGCTGTTCGTCGAACCAGTCGATGAGGAAGAAGGTCGGGAACACCGGGATGAAGAACAGCGTGGCGATCAGCAGGATACCGAATACGAAGAACAGTCCTTCACCTCGTTGGCGCCAGGCGCTGACCGGTGGCCGTGGCGGCAGGCTGGCCGGGTCGAAGGCGCCGATGTCCCGGGCTGGCGAGCCGTTCCAGACGCGTGTGTCAGGCACCTTGCGGCCATCCGCCAGGGCTGATTGGCCTTGCAAGTGACCTTGGCGGCCGACGGTGGTATTGCCTTCGAGAATCGCATAGGAGCCGATGCAGGCGTGGTCCTGCACTTCGATCCGGCCGAGAAGCAGTTGGCCGCGTTCGACCCGGGCATTTTCCAGGCTGACGCCGTTGCCGATACTGACGTGATTGCCCAGGGTCAACAGGTCGGGCACCCGTACGCCGGCAGAGCCGATATTCGCCTCCTGGCCGACCCTGGCTCCCAGCGCGCGCAGCCACAGGCCGTAGAGCGACGAGCCGCTAAGCAGATACACCGGTGCCGACTCGACGAAGCGATCTGCCGCCCACCAGCGGAAATAGGTCAGGCCCCACAGCGGATAGCTCCCGGCTTGCAGGCGCCCGGCGATCAGCCATTTACCGGCGATAGCGATGACGAACTGCAACAGGGTGGCGAGCAGGAACATCCCTACCGAAGCTGCGGTGGCGGCTGCGACCGAATCCCCAGGAGCGCCAGTAAGGTAGTGATAGGTAAAGAAGGGTGCCAGCCACTGGCTCATCCGCAGGCTGACCATGACCGGCAGCACCAGCGCCTGGGCCAGGCCGCAGCGCCAGCGTTTCCAGGCGGCGGGCGGCGTCCACTGCGCCTGGGCCGGGCCTTGTTCCGGAGCTTGCTGCAGGACTTCGGCAATGGCACCGATGCGCCGCTGTTGATAGATGTCGCGCACGGTGATGTGGGCGAAGCGCGGGTCGGTACGCAGGGCCGAGGCCAGGCGTGCGGCGAAGAACGAATGACCGCCCAGGTCGCTGAAGAAGTCCGCGTCACGGCGGATCGACTGGCCGGGGAAGAGTTTCTCCAGGGCACTGAACAGTGCCTGTTCGGCCGGGTTCTCGGCCGTGTCCGAAGCGTCGCTGACCGCTGGGTTGTCCAGGGTCAGGGGGCGAGCCTTGAGCGCCTTGCGGTCAATCTTGCCAGACGTCAGGCGCGGCATGCTGTCCAGCAATTCAAAGCGCCCCGGCACCATGTAGGGCGGCAGTTGTGCTTGCAGGCCGTGGCGCAGCAGGCTGGGCAGCACATCCAGCGGCAGGCTCTGATCAGGTACCAGATAGGCGATCAACTGGTCGATGCCGTCGTCATTGCGCAGCAGTACCGCCACGGTGCCAACCCCGGGTTGCTGGGCCAGCAAGGCTTCGATTTCTCCCAACTCGACACGGAAACCGCGAATCTTCACCTGATCGTCCGCCCGGCCCAGGCATTGCACCTGGCCGTCAGCGTCGATCCGGGCCAGGTCACCGGTGCGATACAGGCGGGTATCCTGGGCGCTGATGGTCCAAGGGTTGGGCAGGAATTTCTCCTGGGTCAGGTCTGGACGTCCCAGGTAGCCCTCGGCCAGGCCGGGGCCGGTGATGCACAGTTCGCCGGTCTGGCCGCGGGGCATCAGGCTCGGTGCCTGGCCCGGTTGCAGGTCGGCGGCGATCACCAGCAAACCGTAGTTGGGCAGGGGCTTGCCGATGCTGACCGGCTGACCGGGCTCCAGGCGTGCGAGGCTGGCGGAAACCGTGGCTTCGGTGGGGCCGTAGGTGTTGAACATCTGCCGGCCGGGGCGGCTCCAGCGTTCCACCAGCGATTCGGGGCACATTTCGCCACCGAGATTGATCAGGCGCAGGCTAGGTACGTCTTCGCTGAACAGCGCCAGCAGAGTCGGTACCGCGTGCAGCACGCTGATGCGCTGCTGGGTCAGCATGCGTGGCAGGGTTTCCGGGTCGCCGGTGATTTCCTTGGGGCCGATCCACAGGGTGGCGCCCACTAGATAGGCGATCCAGATCTCTTCGAAGGACATGTCGAAGGCCACGGAAAAACCCTGGTAGACCCGGTCGCTGGCCTGGATACCGAGCACCGCGTTTTCGCTGCGCAGGAAGTGGCAGATGCTGCCCTGAGAAATCAGGATGCCCTTGGGCTTGCCGGTGGAGCCGGAGGTATAGATCACGTAGGCCGGGTGCTCGGGGCGCACGTTACTGCGCCGCAGCAGAGGACCGTCGAGGGGGGCGAGCAGGGCTTCGGCGGTCCACAGTGGCAGGCCGATGGCCGCTAGGCTCGGAGCCAGTTGCTCGCAGCACAGGACTCCCACCGCACTGGCGTCGTCCATGCAGATCTGCAGGCGCTCGACTGGTGTGTCCTGATCCAGGGGCAGCCAGGCGGCGCCGGCCTTGGCGATCCCGGCCTGCATCACCAGCAGCTCAAGGCCCCTTGGCAGCCACAGGCCAACAATTTGCCCCGGCTGGACCCCGGCCTGGATCAGCCTGGAGGCCACGCGGTCGGCCTGTTGGTCCAGTTCGCGGTAGGTCAACTGGTGTTCGGCGTAGATCAGTGCCACCTGCTCGGGAGTGCGCCTGGCGCTGGCTTCCAGCAGGTCAGCGAGCACTTCCTCTCGCAGTAGTTCAGGTTGCGCCGCCCCATAAAGCACGTTCGATAGATGGGTGGTGTGACGAGTCTTCAGTAGGGTCACATTGTTCATGGGTGCACATTCGCCGTGAGTGTCAGGGGCAGTTCAAGTGCTGCCTGTCGGTTTTGATCAGGCGGCAGGTGGCTCAAGCCCAGCGCTGGTAGGGCGCTGATAGTTCGCTTGATGTCAGTTTCGATACATTTTTTATTGCAGGTTCCTGCAGGTTCGAGGCACAGGAATTGGCTTCGTAACAGGCAGGCAAGAGGTGAGCTGAACGAATATCTCAGAGGGTAGCTGTACGGTAGTTGAACGAGATTCGAGATCCAGTCCGAGCTTCGCTTGACAGCGACAGCTCAAGAAAACGGCGTCTTGGGGGCATCGCAATCGTTATGGGAGATTTTCCTGCCGACCTGAGAAGGGCCTGCTCTGGGCGCTTCTGGGCAAGAGGTGTTTCATCGCCGGCAGGCATCGCGGGCGACGATGGGAGAGTGGAGGAGCACGGCATTGCTCAGGTTTTGTGTCAAAGAAATGATCTTTACATTTTGTATAGATGTGGATAATTTATCCATATTCCGCGTGCCCGCATTCGAACATGGCGATCAACCCGCATGGCAAAACACGAAGCAACCTTGAAGCTGTTGGACAAAAACCATGTGGATGCACTGCTCATTCATGAGCAGGTTCTTGAAGCAGTCTGTGAAGCCTTCATCCTTCACAGCCTGGATGAAGGCCGGGGGTTCTCGGTGGTTCGCGAGTCATTGGGTAAGGGCGGCATCTTCGGCATCAAATCTGCTGAAATCAGCAGTCAAGGATTGCTGGGATTCAAAGCCGCAGGCTTTTGGCCGCGAAATCGTAGCTTTGGGGGGGAACCTCACCAGGCAACGATCATGTTGATGGACCCTGCGACGGGTCGTCCCCTGTGCCTGATTGATGGCAATAGCGTGACCACGTTGCGAACCGGGGCAGCGGGAGCCCTGGGCTTGCAACTGCTGGCTTGTCCGCACAGCTCCAGCGCCTGTGTATTTGGCTCAGGCGTGCAAGCGGGTATCCAGTTGGATTACGCATTGCGGGTCATGCCCAAGCTTAGACACGTACTTTATGTGACGGCCAATGGTTTGCCGGACCTGCGTTTTGAAGGGCGTTTCCTTTCGCGGTGCGTGTTGCAACACAGCGTGGATGCCAACAGCGCCGTGGCCCAAAGCAACATTGTGATTACCGCCACTCCAGGCGCTGGTGCGTTGTTTGACCTGGATGCCGTACGTCCCGGCACCCATTTCAACTGTGTGGGTGCTGATACCCGAGGCAAGCGCGAGCTGCCGGAGGGGTTGCTCAAGCGTGCCTGTGTGGTGGTCGATGATCATGGCCAGGCCAGCACACTGGGAGAGACTCAGTGGGCGCCCGAGGTTCCCATTCTGGAACTGGGCGATCTGTTGACTGGCAAGGCGAAGTTCAATCGTGCACTGGTGGATATCTCAGTGTTTGACATGACCGGCCTGGCCCTGCAGGACTTGACCGTGGCTCGCCTGCTGCATCAGCGCGCCTGTGCCGACAACATGGGGCACGATATTTCGTGGCCCTGGTAATTCTCTGAAGGAGATTTTCATGCAACCTCTGGTTTTTCCATCATTTGCGGATGTGGCGGCAGCGGCTGAACGAATAGACGGTCATGCCCACCGCACTCCGGTATTCACCTCGCGCACGATTGATGCAGAAATCGGCGCCCAGGTGTTTTTCAAGTGCGAGAACCTCCAGCGTACGGGGTCCTTCAAGTTTCGCGGCGCGTTCAACGCACTGGCCAAGTTTGATCCGCAGCAGCGCAAGGCCGGCGTGGTTGCGTTCTCTTCCGGCAACCATGCTCAAGGCATCGCCTTGGCGGCCTCTTTGCTGAACATTCCGGCAACTATTGTCATGCCCTATGACGCACCTGCGGCCAAAGTTGCGGCGACTCAGGAATATGGCGCCAGGGTGGTGTTTTATGACCGCTACACCGAAGACCGCGAACAGATTGGCCGGTCGATGGCGCAAGAGCATGGCATGACGCTGATTCCTTCCTATGACCATCCAGATGTACTGGCTGGACAAGGTACGGCGGCCAAGGAACTGCATGAGTCAGTCGGCGAGTTGGATGCACTGTTTGTCGGTCTTGGGGGGGGTGGAATGCTCTCCGGAACCACCTTGGCCACTCGCGAGTTAGCCCCCAAGTGCCGCTTGTATGGTGTGGAGCCTGAAGCGGGCAATGACGGCCAGCGATCGTTCAAAACCGGCCGTATCGTGCATATCGATACCCCCGACACTATTGCCGATGGAGCCCAGACCCAGCACTTGGGAAACTACACCTTCCCGATTATCCGCGACGGTGTGAATGACATCCTGACGGTGTCCGATGCTCAGTTGATCGCCGCGATGAAGTTCTTTGCACAACGGATGAAAATGGTCGTGGAGCCCACAGGTTGTCTAGGGCTGGCTGCAATCAGACAGGTCAAGGAGCAACTTAAAGGCCAGCGTGTAGGTGTCATTGTTACTGGAGGTAATATTGATATTGAAAAATATGTGGAACTCCTGAAGCTTTAATTTTGCAACTGCTAAACAGACCGAGCTGATTGGTTTAACTAAGCCGTCTTAATTCAATTGATACGCGTGCCAATAATAATGCGCCGGTGCTGGGCCGTTGCCGTAATAAAGTGTTTTGTCGTTTCTGCCGCCCATACAAAATCGCCTGGGAACTGACTGGGCATCAATAAAAAGAGGTGCTTATGAAAAGCCGTAATTTGGCACGCTTGATCGTGGTTGCGATTGTATTGGGCATTGCACTGGGTGGGCTGTTACATGCTCAACTGGATGCCGAGTCAGCCAAGACGGTTGCCGGTTACTTGGGCCTGGTGACCGATGTCTTCCTACGCCTGATCAAGATGGTCATTGCCCCATTGGTACTGGCCACCTTGATCACGGGTGTTGCCAGCATGTCCGACAGCGGTGCTGTCGGACGTATTGGTTTCAAGGCGATCGCTTGGTTCCTTGTAGCCTCGATCGTCTCGCTGAGTATTGGCCTGGTGCTGGCTAACCTGTTCCAGCCAGGCGTAGGGCTGAATCTTGTTCATCTTGAGACCGTCTCGGCGACCCAGGTCGGTTTGAACACGGGCGGATTCAATCTTCCGACATTCCTGACCCATGTATTCCCTCGCAGCATCATCGAGGCGATGGGCAATAACGAAGTTCTGCAGATCGTGGTGTTTTCGTTGTTCTTCGGTTCTGCGTTGGCCTTTGTTAAAGGTCGAGGCAAATCCAGCATCATGGAGATGCTGGAAGAGCTGGCGCAGGTCATGTTCCGCATCACTGACTATGTGATGTTCATTGCCCCCCTGGCGGTGTTCGCGGCAATCGCCGCGACCATTACCGTGCATGGTTTGGGCATGGTTGGCAGCTTTGGCAAATTGATTGTCCAGTTCTATTTGGGGCTGGCATTGCTCTGGGCGCTGATTGCCGGCGTTGCCTTCTTGGCTTTGGGGCAGCGCGCTAAACGGCTGTTGAGACTTATGCGAGAACCTGTCCTTTTGGCGTTCTCCACGGCCAGTAGTGAAGCGGCCTACCCGAAAACCATTGCGGCTCTGGATACCTTCGGTTCGCCGAAACGGATCAACAGCTTTGTGTTGCCGCTGGGCTATTCCTTCAACCTGGACGGTTCGATGATGTACCAGGCGTTCATCGTGCTGTTCATCGCCCAAGCCTACAACATCGACATGAGCTTCTCTCATCAGATCATGGTGCTGCTGACGTTGCTGGTTATCAGCAAAGGGACCGCTGGCGTTGCCCGTGGCTCTTTGGTGGTGCTTGCCGCCGGCCTGCCGATGATTGGCTTGCCGGAAGCCGGGCTGCTTCTGGTACTGGCAGTGGACCCTATCCTGGATATGGGGCGTACAGCGACCAACGTCCTGGGCTGCGGTGTAGCTGCTGCGGTCATCGGTGACGGTGCAGACGGTGATCCGGAAGCGGAGCCTGTCGGAACTCAACAACCGGCTTGACCCCTGGCTTGCGCAAAGGCGTACGGCGTGAGGAAGTTCTGCTGATTAATGCGACCTCAGTGAAGCGCTGACATTAAAAGCATCTCTGCAGTCTATTGGCAGGGACTTTCAGAGTGAACCTGTGCTCTTGCCCATTATGTACAAGAGCACTTTAAACAGTTGCGCCACCTCTAGAAGAACGAATAACAATGAAAATCCTGCATACCGATAACGCCTCTTCACCTGCGGGGCATTACTCCCAGGCAGTCAGTTATCAGGGGACTCTATATGTCTCCGGTCAATTACCCGTGAGCCCGGACGGTACACATAATATTGGTGCTTCTTTTGCTGAACAGGCACGCCTCGCTCTGAATAATCTGCTGGCGATTGTTCAAGCCTCGGGGGGAACTCCGGAGAGCCTGCTGAAAGTTACGGTTTATGTTGCTGGGGTAAAGCATTGGCCCGAGTTTGATCAAGTATATGCCCAAGCCCTTGGCGCTCATCGTCCGGCGCGCGTGGTGGTGCCGGTTCCTGAACTGCATCACGGTTACCTGGTAGAAATTGAAGCGTTGGCACAATCGGTTTCTTGAGGCAGCGTCTTTTCTAGCCCGGCGGTGACGACAGACAGTTATCGCTTGGACTTGAATCGAGTAACCCGACGTGCTCGCCAGCGCTGGTCCGTGGTCGAGATGCCTCATTCCTTTGCTATCCCGAGGTGCGCGCGAGTGTGCACCGAGGATAGTTGGCGGTTGTCTCGAAACGGGAAATCTTGAGCTGCCATCAGATTGCCCGGCATGGCACGTCTGCCTGGGTAGCTTATTTGGCGTAGGTATAGACGGCAGCCCTGGATACTCCCAGGTGCGAAGCGACCGTCTCCATTGCCCGGCGCACATCCATGCAGCCTGAGTCCTTCAACTCTTGCAGCAGTACGCGACGATCCGCGGCCTTGAGTGCGCGAGGCGTGGTCGCCAGTCGAGCGGCAAATTGATCTATCCGGTTGCGGATGGTGTCGGCGCCAATAGGGTCAAGTGATTCGCTGGGGGTATCACCGCTGAAGGAGCCGAATTGCTCCAGCATGCCCTGCAAGCCGCGAAAAATAGACAGATCGATGTTCATGCACAAGGCTGCAACGTACTTCCCGCTGGAGTCCTTGATGCCGATCGAAGTGCTCTTGACCTGACGCCCGTCACTGAATTGATTTTGATAGTTGGCGATGACCTGCGGGTACGCCGGGTCAGCAATGCGGGCCAGGCCGAGTTCGGTTGCAGGAGCGCCGAGCTTGCGGCCGGAAAGGTTGTTGTGAATGGCCAGAATGGCGTGATCGGGATCACGCAGATCATGCAGGACGACCTCGCAGAAAGGGCTGAAGGTCTTGCTGAGCCCCTCTGCAATCTGTTCCAGCTGGCTGATGAGGGCTATTTGTTCTGGGGTATATGTCTTCATCGAGACAACATATCCAGTAATGGATATGTCGTCAACTTCTGCCGAAAGGTCCGAATTTCCCTGACGGTTCTTCGTAGTCGTTGCGAGAGCTGCACCTGCGTTGGGTGCCGTCATCAGCACTTGAGCAGAGGTTGAGCGCGCAGTGGGATATAGGAAGGAGAACACAATCGCCAGGCACAAAAAAACCGGCTCAGTGGCCGGTTTTCCTGTGCTGCAAGTCCGGTTAGAGACTTGCAGATACTGCTAGATGGTGCCCCGAGGGAGACTCGAACTCCCACTTCTTGCGAAAACGGATTTTGAATCCGCCGCGTCTACCAATTCCGCCATCAGGGCTCAATGGCGGCGAAGTATAGAGACGTGATTACCGTTGGTCAATCGGCTTTCATGGTCAATTTTTAGTTATTCCGCTAAACTTTCCGGCCCTGCTAGACGAACTCCATCATGCGCGTTGCTGACTTTACCTTCGAGCTTCCTGATTCGCTGATCGCCCGCCACCCATTGGCCGAGCGTCGCGGCAGCCGTCTGTTGACCCTGGATGGGCCAACCGGCGCCTTGGCCCACCGTCAATTCACTGATCTGCTGGAGCATTTGCGCCCGGGCGATCTGATGGTGTTCAACAATACTCGGGTGATTCCGGCCCGCCTGTTCGGCCAGAAGGCCTCCGGCGGCAAGCTGGAGATTCTCGTCGAGCGGGTGCTGGACAGCCACCGCGTGCTGGCCCATGTGCGCTCCAGCAAATCGCCCAAGCCGGGATCGAAGATCCTTATCGACGGCGGTGGCGAGGCCGAGATGCTGGCCCGTCACGACACCCTGTTCGAGCTGGGCTTCGCCGAGGAAGTGCTGCCGCTGCTGGATCGGGTCGGGCACATGCCATTGCCTCCTTATATAGACCGCCCGGACGAAGGCTCGGATCGCGAGCGTTATCAGACGGTCTATGCCCAGCGCCTGGGCGCAGTGGCGGCGCCGACGGCGGGCCTGCATTTCGACCAGCCGCTGCTGGAGGCGATTGCCGCCAAAGGCGTGGAGACCGCTTTCGTCACTCTGCATGTCGGTGCCGGGACCTTCCAGCCGGTGCGGGTGGAGCGCATCGAAGATCATCATATGCACAACGAGTGGCTGGAGGTCGGCCAGGACGTGGTGGATGCGGTGGCAGCTTGCCGGGCCCGTGGCGGCCGGGTCGTGGCGGTGGGCACCACCAGTGTTCGTTCCCTGGAAAGTGCCGCTCGCGATGGTGTGCTCAAGCCGTTCAGTGGCGACACCGATATCTTTATCTACCCCGGGCGGCCCTTCCATGTGGTTGATGCCCTGGTGACCAACTTCCATTTGCCGGAATCCACGCTCTTGATGCTGGTTTCGGCGTTCGCCGGTTATCCCGAGACCATGGCCGCCTATCAGGCCGCCGTAGATCAGGGATACCGCTTTTTCAGCTACGGTGATGCGATGTTCATCACCCGTAATCCGGCGCCCACCGGTCCCCGGGACTCGGCCCCAGAGGAAACTGTATGAGTCGTACCTGTCGTATGTCCTTCGAGCTGCTGGCCACTGATGGCAAGGCTCGTCGTGGTCGCCTGACCTTCCCCCGCGGTACGGTGGAAACCCCGGCCTTCATGCCGGTGGGTACCTACGGCACGGTCAAGGGCATGCTGCCACGGGACATCGTCGCCACTGGCGCCGAGATTATCCTGGGTAACACCTTCCACCTGTGGCTGCGCCCGGGTACCGAGGTGATCAAGAAGCACGGCGACCTGCACGATTTCATGCAGTGGAACGGCCCGATCCTCACCGACTCCGGTGGTTTCCAGGTGTTCAGTCTGGGCGCCATGCGCAAGATCAAGGAAGAGGGCGTGACCTTCGCCTCGCCGGTGGACGGTGCCAAGGTGTTCATGGGCCCGGAAGAGTCGATGCAAGTGCAGCGCGACCTGGGTTCGGACATCGTGATGATCTTCGACGAGTGCACGCCGTACCCGGCTGACGAAGACGTGGCACGGATCTCCATGGAGCTGTCCCTGCGCTGGGCCCAGCGTTCGAAGAACGCCCATGGTGACAACACTGCGGCGTTGTTCGGCATCGTCCAGGGTGGCATGCACCAGGACCTGCGCATGCGTTCCCTGGAAGGCCTGGACAAGATCGGCTTCGACGGCCTGGCCATCGGTGGCCTGTCGGTGGGCGAGCCCAAGCATGAAATGATCAAGGTGCTGGACTACCTGCCGGGCCAGATGCCGGCCGACAAACCTCGTTACCTTATGGGAGTTGGCAAGCCGGAAGATCTGGTTGAGGGTGTGCGCCGCGGTGTGGACATGTTCGATTGCGTGATGCCAACCCGCAATGCCCGCAATGGGCATCTGTTCATCGACACAGGCGTGCTGAAGATCCGTAACGCGTTCCATCGCCATGATGATTCGCCGTTGGACCCAACTTGTGATTGCTACACCTGCCAGAACTTCTCCCGTGCTTATCTGCATCATCTGGACAAGTGCGGTGAAATGCTGGGTAGCATGTTGAATACCATCCATAATTTGCGGCATTACCAGGTGCTTATGGCTGGTTTGCGCGAGGCTATTCAACAAGGTACATTGGCCGCCTTTGTCGATTCCTTCTATGCCAAACGCGGGTTACCCGTGCCGCCTTTAGAATAAGTTCTAAAGACGTTCAGACACTAATTTTGCAATTATCGGAGTGTTAAATGAGCTTTTTTATCTCTAACGCCATGGCTGACGCTGCTGCACCTGCTGCAGGTCCTATGGGCGGCGGCTTTGAGTGGATTTTCCTGGTCGGCTTCCTGGTCATCTTCTACCTGATGATCTGGCGTCCACAGGCCAAGCGCGCTAAAGAGCAGAAGAACCTGCTGGGCAGCCTGCAGAAAGGTGACGAAGTTGTGACCACTGGTGGCATCGCCGGCAAAATCAACAAAGTGACCGACGACTTCGTGGTTCTGGAAGTGTCGGACTCCGTTGAGCTGAAGTTCCAGAAGGGCGCGATCGCTGCCACGCTGCCAAAAGGCACGCTGAAAGCGATCTAAGTTTCATCTTTTACCAATCGACGGGGCGCGCAAGGCGCCCCGCGTCATAAACGGGCGGCGTGATGCTGAACAAATATCCTCTGTGGAAGTACCTACTGATCCTGGCGGTGCTGGCGATCGGTTTTATTTATTCCGCTCCCAATCTATACCCTGATGATCCGGCCATTCAGGTCAGCGGCGCGAGTACCGCGTTGCAGGTCACTCAGGCGGATCTGGATCGTGCGAGCAAAGCGCTCACCGACGCCGGCATCAACGTCAAGGCTTCTTCCATTGCCGCCAACGGCAAGGGCGGCCTGCTGCGCTTGATCAACAAGGAAGACCAGCTTCCGGCCAAGGATGTAGTGCGCAAGGCGCTGGGCGATGACTATGTGGTGGCGTTGAACCTGGCGCAAACCACTCCGCAATGGCTGCGCAACCTCGGTGCGCACCCGATGAAACTGGGTCTGGACTTGTCCGGTGGTGTGCACTTCCTGCTGGAAGTGGACATGGACAAAGCCCTCGACGCCCGCCTGAAAGTCTATGAAGGCGACGTCAAGAGCCTGCTGCGCAAAGAGCGTCTGCGCTATCGCAGCCTGCCGCAGCTCAATGGTGCCATCCAGCTGGGCTTCAGCGATGAAGACAGCCGTGAACAGGCCCGTTCGCTGATCCGCAAGAACTTCAATGATTTCGATATCGTACCGGCCGACCTCAATGGCCAACCGGTGCTGCGTCTGGCGATGACCCCGGCCAAGCTGGCGGAAATCCGTGAATACTCCATCAAGCAGAACTTGACCACCGTGCGTAACCGGGTCAACGAGCTGGGTGTGGCCGAGCCTCTGGTTCAGCGTCAGGGTGCCAACCGCATCGTGGTTGAGCTGCCGGGCGTGCAGGACACCGCTGAAGCCAAGCGGATCCTGGGCAAGACCGCCAACCTGGAATTCCGTCTGGCCGCTGAGCCGGGTGCTTCCAAGGCGACTTCCGAGTCCTTCGAATTCCGTGAGGGCAATCGTCCTCCTGCACAGATCGAGCGTGGCCTGATCATCACGGGTGACCAGGTGACCGATGCCCAGGCTGGTTATGACGAGCACGGCCGTCCCCAGGTGAACATCAAGCTTGATGGTCACGGCGGCGAGCTGATGAACCGTTCGACCCGGACCAACGTCGGTCGCAGCATGGCGGTGATCTTCATCGAGCAGAAGCCGACCACCACCTACACCAAGCAAGTAGTGGACGGTGTCGAGAAAGACGTGGCGGTGCAGACCTTCAAGGAAGAGAAGAAGATCATCAGCCTGGCGACCATCCAGTCGCCGCTGGGCAGTCAGTTCCGCATCACTGGCCTGAACGGTCAGGGCGAGTCTTCCGAGCTGGCGCTGCTGCTGCGTGCCGGTGGTCTGGCGGCGCCGATGTACTTTGCCGAAGAGCGCACAATCGGTCCAAGCCTGGGTGCTGACAACATCACCAAGGGTATCGATGCATCGCTGTGGGGCATGCTGTTCGTGTCGCTGTTCATCATCGCCATCTATCGCTTCTTCGGCATCATCGCCACCGTGGCGCTGGCGCTGAACATGGTGCTGCTGCTGGCCCTGATGTCTCTGCTGGGTGCCACGCTGACCCTGCCGGGTATCGCCGGTATCGTCTTGACCATGGGTATGGCGGTGGACGCCAACGTGCTGATCTTCTCGCGGATACGTGAAGAGATCGCCGCGGGCATGACCGTGCAACGGGCAATCAACGAAGGCTTCGGCCGGGCATTCACCGCGATCCTCGACTCTAACCTGACCACCTTGCTGGTGGGCGGCATTCTGTTTGCCATGGGTACCGGTCCGGTCAAGGGTTTTGCGGTGACCATGTCCCTCGGGATCTTTACCTCGATGTTCACGGCCATCTGGCTGACCCGCGCGATGGTCAACCTGATCTTCGGCGGTCGTGACTTCAAGAAGTTGTGGATTTAAGGGGCTGCCATGTTACGTACTATTAACTTCATGGGTGTGCGCAACGTCGCGTTCGGCGTCACTGTGCTGCTCACTGTCCTGGCGTTGTTCAGCTGGTTCCACAAGGGCTTGAACTACGGTCTGGACTTCACCGGCGGTACGCTCATCGAGCTGACCTACGAGCGTCCGGCAGACGTGATGAAGGTGCGTTCGCAGTTGAACGATGCCGGTTATCACGAGGCTATCGTGCAGAGCTTCGGTGCTACTACCGACCTGCTGGTGCGGATGCCGGGTGAAGACCCGCAGTTGGGCCATCAGGTGGCGGCGGCGCTGCAGAAGGTCGGCGGCGACAACCCGGCGCAGGTCAAGCGCGTCGAGTTCGTCGGCCCGCAAGTGGGTGAAGAGCTGCGCGACCAGGGTGGCCTTGGCATGCTCATGGCCCTGGGCGGCATCCTCATCTACCTGGCTTTCCGCTTCCAGTGGAAATTCGCGGTCGGCGCCATTGTCTCGCTGATCCACGACGTGATCGTGACCGTGGGTATCCTCTCGTTCTTCCAGATCACCTTCGACCTGACGGTGCTGGCGGCGGTGCTGGCGATCATCGGCTACTCCCTCAACGACACCATCGTGGTGTTCGACCGGGTGCGTGAGAACTTCCGTGTGCTGCGCAAGGCCAGTCTGATCGAGAACATCAATATCTCGACCACCCAGACCCTGCTGCGCACCATGGCCACTTCGATCTCCACCTTGCTGGCGATCGTGGCCCTGTTGTTCTTTGGTGGCGACAACCTGTGGGGCTTCTCCATCGCCCTGTTTGTCGGTGTGTTGGCGGGTACCTACTCGTCGATCTATATCGCCAACGTGGTATTGATCTGGCTGAACCTGAACAGCGAGGATCTGATTCCTCCGGCCAATACCGAGAAGGAAGTGGACGACCGTCCGTGAGGATCTAGCCCTTTCCCGGTTGTCAGTTAAAAAGGCGCGAGTGTTGAACTCGCGCCTTTTTTATTGCTCCAAGGCTGGGAGAAGCGCGGGCTAGGTCCCGTTTGTATGGTCAGGAGGTTCACGTGAACAAGTCGTTGCTGGTTGGTGCGGTATTGGGTGCTGTCGGTGTCACCGCCGGGGGTGCTGTTGCCACCTACAGCCTGGTTAAAAGCGGCCCTGAGTATGCGCAAGTGCTGGCCGTTCAGCCGGTCAAGCAACAGATCAAGACCCCGCGGGAGGTCTGCAAGGACGTCGCCGTGACCCGGCAGCGTCCGGTCAAGGATGAGCATCAGATCCTGGGTACCGTGGCCGGGGCAGTCGGCGGTGGCCTGCTGGGCAGCATGATTGGTAATGGCAATGGCAAGAAGCTCGCCACGGTGGCGGGTGCGGTTGGCGGCGGTTATGCGGGTAACAAGGTGCAGGAAGGCATGCAGGAGCGTGATACCTACACCACTACCCAGACTCGCTGTAACACGGTCAATGACATCAGCGACAAGGTTGTTGGTTATGACGTGAAGTACGACCTGGGCGGCAAGCAGGGTCAGGTGCGCATGGAGCGCGATCCGGGTAATCAGATTCCGGTGGATAAAGAAGGTCACCTGATCCTCAGTCAGAACCAGAATCAACCCGGCCAGTAATTCTTGTGTGTAGGGGGCGGCTTGCTGGCGAAGGTGATCTCAAGGTCCCATTCGCCGACAAACCGACTCCTGCGGGAGTTGCAGGCATAAAAAAAGCACCCCTTGGGGTGCTTTTTTTGTCGCTGGCGCTTAGCGCTTCAGCGAGGCCGGCAGGTGCGGCTGGATGGCGGTCAGTACCGCCTTGAAGCATTTGGTGTTGCCAGCCACTACGTGGCCTTTTTCCAGGAAGTCGTGACCGCCGGTGAAATCGCTCACCAGGCCGCCGGCCTCTTGAATCAGCAGGGCGCCTGCAGCCATGTCCCACTCGGACAGGCCCGACTCCCAGAACGCATCAAAACGACCGGCGGCCACATAGGCCAGGTCCAGGCTTGCAGCGCCGGCGCGACGGATGCCAGCGGTCTGGCCTACCAGGGCGCGGAACATGCCTAGGTAGTTGTCCAGGTTGTCCATCTGGTCGTCACGGAACGGGAAGCCGGTACCCAGCAGGGCGCCGTCCAGGCTGGTGCGGCCGCTGACCCGCAGGCGGCGACCGTTCAGTTGGGCGCCACGGCCACGGCTGGCGGTGAACTCTTCCTGGCGAACCGGGTCCAGGACCACGGCGTGTTCCAGGCGACCACGGTATTTGCAGGCGATGCTCACGGCAAAGTGCGGGATGCCGCGCAGGAAGTTGGTGGTGCCGTCCAGTGGATCGATGATCCACAGGTAGTCTTCGCCTTCGCCACTGCCGGCGTGCATGCCGGTTTCTTCGCCGAGAATGGCGTGGGTTGGATAGGCTTTGCGCAACGCGTCGATGATCTTCTGCTCAGCAGCGCGATCAACTTCGGATACGTAGTCTTTGGCGTCTTTTTCGTCGACCTTGATGGTATCCAGGCGCTCGATGGAGCGGAAAATCAATTCACTGGCGCTGCGGGCGGCGCGCAGCGCGATATTCAGCATTGGCTGCATGGATGGGTCACCTAAGGTTGTTAAAGAAAGCCGAGCATTCTAGCAGAAAACTTTTGCAGATGAAGGTCAGAGTTCGCTTTGATTGCATTGATCCGCTGTGTGGCTGTCCTTCTCGTGTGAGTGTTTTTGCTGGGCTCCAGGTCGGTTTACAGAATGTCGGGATCTCGAGGTGGTTATTTTTGAGGCGGGAGTGTCGCCCGTTCTGTAAGATTTGCTCCCCTTTCCTGTGTCCGAGAGCGCTCCCCTTGCTGCAGAACATTCGTGTCGTCCTGGTCAATACCAGTCATCCCGGCAACATCGGCGGGGCTGCGCGTGCCATGAAGAACATGGGGCTGTCGCGGCTGGTGCTGGTTGAGCCGCGGGTATTCCCGTCTCATGAGGCGGATGCGCGTGCCTCTGGTGCTGGCGATATCCTGCAAAGCGCCCAGGTGGTCGCCACGCTCGAAGAGGCGCTGGCGGGCTGCACCCTGGTGTTTGGCACCAGCGCTCGTGACCGGCGCATTCCCTGGCCGCTGCTCGATCCTCGTGAGTCTGGGCTCAAGGTGGTAGAAGAGGCTGGGCAGGGTGCGCAGATTGCCTTGGTGTTCGGTCGTGAAGATTCCGGCCTGACGAATGACGAGTTGCAGCGATGTCACTTCCACGTGCATATCCCGTCGGATCCTGAGTTCAGCTCGTTGAACCTGGCCACGGCGGTGCAGGTGTTGACCTATGAAGTGCGCATGTCCTGGCTGGCGGCCGAGGGTCGACCAAGCAAGATGGAAAAGGACGAAGTGGCTTCGCCGCGCAGTGAAGAGCTGGCGACCATGGATGAGTTGGAGCGGTTCTACGAGCATCTGCAGCAGACGCTGGTGGCGATCGACTTCCTTGATCCGGAGAAGCCGCGGCATTTGATGACGCGTCTGCGTCGGTTGTACGGTCGCAGTTCGGTCAGTCGGGCAGAAATGAATATATTGCGTGGCATCCTCACGGAAACCCAGAAAGCGGCCCGTGGAGAGCTACAAAAGCGGAAGGATCAATGATGTTCGAGCGTCTGCGTGAAGATATCCAAAGCGTATTCCATCGTGACCCGGCAGCGCGTAATGCCTTTGAGGTGCTGACCTGCTATCCGGGTATGCATGCGATCTGGATTCACCGACTATCCGGCGCCCTGTGGGGCATGGGTTGGAAGTGGCTGGCGCGACTGGTATCGAACTTCGGTCGCTGGTTGACCGGGATCGAGATTCATCCGGGGGCCAAGGTGGGTCGTCGTTTCTTCATCGACCATGGCATGGGCATCGTGATTGGCGAGACCGCCGAGATCGGTGATGACGTGACCCTTTATCAGGGTGTGACCCTGGGCGGAACCAGCTGGAACAAGGGCAAGCGCCATCCGACCCTGGAAGATGGGGTGGTGGTGGGGGCTGGCGCCAAAGTGCTAGGGCCCTTCACTGTTGGTGCGGGGGCCAAGGTCGGCTCCAATGCGGTGGTGACCAAGGCGGTGCCGGCCGGAGCGACGGTGGTTGGTATTCCGGGGCGGATCATCATGAAGTCCAATGATGAGCAGGAAGCCAAGCGCAAGGCGATGGCGGAAAAGCTTGGTTTCGATGCCTATGGCGTCGGTGAAGATATGCCGGACCCGGTGGCTCGGGCCATTGGTCAGTTGCTTGATCACCTGCAGGCGGTCGACGGCCGACTGGAGGGTATGTGTGGCGCCTTGAAGGATCTGGGCAGTGACTACTGCGCCAAGGATCTACCTGTGTTGCGGACAGAGGATTTTGCCGAGGTCAAAGGCAAGGGTGACAGTCAGGTCGGCTGAAGTTCTGGCGCCGGCTTCTTCTCTGGGGTTGGCCGGGCGGTGTTGCGTTTGTCGGTGAAAAGTCCTTGATGGTCGATAAGCGTCCCGCAGGTCAGTTGTTGCCATCCTGCTGTGCCATTACGTCGCAGACTTTGCTATGATTCGCGCGCTCTTTTGCGGGTAAACCCGACTAAAGTAGTTGGTCTTATAGTTGACTCGATTACTCGGGTATTGCATACTCGCTTCCATTCCGAAACTCCGTGGTGCTTGTCCATGCGACTGACTACTAAAGGCCGATACGCGGTGACTGCCATGCTCGATCTGGCGTTGCACGCGCAACATGGCCCGGTCTCCCTGGCCGATATTTCTGAGCGCCAAGGCATCTCCCTGTCTTACCTCGAACAGCTTTTTGCCAAACTGCGCCGCAGTAATTTGGTGTCCAGCGTCCGCGGTCCTGGTGGCGGCTATCAGCTGTCCCGCGACATGCAGGGGATCCAGGTGGCTCAGGTGATCGATGCGGTGAACGAATCGGTCGATGCCACCAAATGCCAGGGCCTGGGTGACTGCCACGCCGGCGACACCTGCCTGACCCATCACCTGTGGTGCGACCTGAGCCTGCAGATCCACGAATTTCTGAGCGGTATCAGCTTGGCTGACCTTGTCACTCGCCGTGAGGTGCAAGAAGTAGCCCAGCGTCAGGACCAGCGCCGTTGCAATGGCAAGGCGCCGCGCCTGGACAAGATTGAAGCGTCCGCCGTCGAATGACAGCCAAAGAGCTAGCGGCACGCCAGCCAGCCTGATTTAGGAGAGAGTCCATGAAATTGCCGATTTACCTTGATTACTCAGCGACTACACCGGTTGATCCGCGCGTCGCGCAAAAGATGAGTGAGTGCCTGCTGGTCGACGGAAACTTCGGTAACCCGGCGTCCCGCTCCCACGTGTTCGGCTGGAAAGCCGAAGAGTCGGTGGAAAATGCCCGTCGCCAAGTGGCTGACCTGGTCAACGCCGACCCGCGTGAAATCGTCTGGACCTCCGGTGCTACCGAGTCCGACAACCTGGCAATCAAGGGCGTCGCGCATTTCTACCACACCAAGGGCAAGCACCTGATCACCTCGAAGATCGAGCACAAGGCTGTCCTGGACACCATGCGCCAACTCGAGCGTGAAGGCTTCGAAGTCACCTACATCGAGCCTGGCGAAGACGGCCTGATCACTCCAGCCATGGTTGAAGCCGCGCTGCGTGACGACACCATCCTGGTTTCGATCATGCACGTGAACAACGAAATCGGCACCGTCAACGACATCGCTGCGATTGGCGAGCTGACTCGCTCCAAAGGCATTCTGTTCCACGTCGACGGCGCTCAGTCCACCGGCAAGGTCGAGATCGACCTGCAGGCCCTGAAAGTCGACCTGATGTCCTTCTGTGCTCACAAAACTTATGGCCCTAAAGGCATTGGCGCGCTGTACGTCAGCCGCAAGCCTCGTGTACGCCTGGAAGCCGCCATGCACGGCGGCGGTCACGAGCGCGGCATGCGTTCCGGTACCCTGGCCACTCACCAGATCGTCGGCATGGGCGAAGCCTTCCGCCTCGCCAAGGAAGACATGGTGGCCGAGAACCTGCGCATCAAGGCCCTGAGTGACCGCTTCTACAAGCAGGTCGAGCATCTGGAAGAGCTGTACATCAATGGCAGCATGATCGCCCGTGTGCCGCACAACCTGAACCTGAGCTTCAACTACGTTGAAGGCGAATCGCTGATCATGGCCCTCAAGGACCTGGCAGTGTCTTCCGGTTCCGCCTGTACTTCGGCCTCCCTGGAGCCTTCGTACGTGCTGCGCGCCCTGGGTCGCAACGATGAGTTGGCCCACAGCTCGATCCGCTTCACCTTTGGTCGCTTCACCACCGAAGAAGAAATCGATTACGCGGCGCAGAAAGTTTGCGAAGCCGTCACCAAGCTGCGCGCTCTGTCGCCGCTGTGGGACATGTACAAAGACGGTGTCGATATCTCGAAAATCGAGTGGGCGGCGCACTGAATATAAGTCGCCGCACAGGGTTCTGTAGAGCGTACCGATAACGGCGATTTGCAGAACCCCAGAGCGACTCTCTGATGAGTGAGGATTAAGAATCATGGCTTACAGCGAAAAGGTCATCGACCACTACGAGAACCCGCGCAACGTCGGCAAGATGGATGCGGAAGATCCGGATGTCGGCACCGGCATGGTCGGTGCTCCTGCCTGCGGCGACGTGATGCGCCTGCAGATCAAGGTCAACGAGCAGGGCATCATTGAAGATGCCAAGTTCAAGACGTATGGCTGCGGTTCGGCAATCGCCTCCAGCTCCCTCGCCACTGAGTGGATGAAGGGCAAGACCCTGGATGAAGCCGAAACCATCAAGAACACTCAGCTGGCTGAAGAGCTGGCCCTGCCTCCAGTGAAGATCCACTGCTCGGTACTTGCCGAAGACGCCATCAAGGCGGCTGTTCGCGACTACAAGCAGAAGAAAGGCTTGATCTGATCGATCGGCTTTCACAGATTTGGCGACAAGTAAGGAGTCACGATGGCTATCAGCATGACAGAAGCGGCTGCTCAACACGTGCGACGTTCCCTCAATGGGCGCGGCAAGGGTGATGGGATTCGCCTGGGTGTTCGCACCACGGGCTGTTCCGGCCTTGCCTATGTGCTGGAGTTCGTCGACGAGGTTGGCGAGGACGATCAAGTGTTCGAGAGTCACGGCGAGAAAGTGATCATCGACCCGAAAAGCCTGACCTATCTGGATGGCACTGAGCTTGATTTCGTCAAGGAAGGGTTGAACGAAGGCTTCAAGTTCAACAACCCCAACGTGCGCGGTGAGTGTGGCTGCGGCGAAAGCTTCAACATCTGAGGCTTCTCGTGGGTACTCCTTGTCATTTCGCTTTATTTGAGCTGCAACCGAGCTTCCGCCTGGATCTCGAACAGCTGGCCGCGCGCTACCGTGAGTTGGCGCGTGGAGTTCATCCGGACCGTTTTGCCGATGCTTCCGAGCGCGAGCAGCGTCTGGCCCTGGAGCAGTCGGCAAGCCTCAACGAGGCTTACCAGACCCTCAAGAGTCCGCCCAAGCGTGCCCGTTATCTCCTGGCCTTGAATGGCGGTGAATTGCCGCTGGAAGTCACGGTGCATGATCCGGAGTTTCTTCTGCAGCAGATGCAATGGCGCGAAGAGCTCGAAGACTTGCAGGACAGTGCCGATCTGGCTGGAGTGGCCGCGTTCAAGCGTCGGCTCAAGACGGCTCAGGATGAACTGAACGAAAGCTTCGCAGCCTGTTGGGATGATGCAGCGCAGCGCGAACAGGCCGAACGCCTGATGCGGCGCATGCAGTTCCTCGACAAGCTCACCTACGAAGTGCGCCAATTAGAAGAGCGCCTCGACGATTAACCCAGTGCCGCTCCGGTCGCACGCCTGATATACAGATAAGTCCAGATAAGCATGGCCCTACTGCAGATCGCCGAACCCGGCCAAAGTCCTCAACCGCACCAGCGTCGCCTGGCTGTGGGGATCGACTTGGGCACTACCAATTCGCTGGTCGCTGCCTTGCGCAGTGGTCTTTCCGAGCCTCTGGCCGACGCGCAGGGTCAGGTGATTCTGCCGTCCGCCGTGCGTTATCACGCTGACCGCGTCGAAGTGGGCGAATCCGCTCGCCTGGCAGCGCCCACTGATCCTCTGAATACCGTGCTTTCGGTCAAGCGCCTGATGGGGCGCGGCTTGGCCGACGTCAAGCAGCTGGGTGAGCAGCTCCCCTATCGCTTTGTCGATGGTGAGTCGCACATGCCTTTCATTGAGACTATCCAGGGGCCGAAGAGCCCGGTGGAAGTGTCTGCTGAAGTGCTCAAGGTCCTGCGCCAGCGTGCCGAAGCGACCCTGGGTGGCGAGTTGGTAGGGGCAGTGATTACTGTTCCTGCATATTTCGATGATGCACAGCGCCAAGCTACCAAGGACGCGGCCAAGCTGGCGGGTCTCAATGTGCTGCGCCTGCTCAATGAGCCGACCGCGGCTGCCGTGGCCTATGGTTTGGACCAGCACGCCGAAGGCGTGGTGGCGATCTACGACCTGGGCGGCGGTACTTTCGATATCTCCATTCTGCGCCTGACCGGCGGTGTCTTCGAAGTGCTGGCTACCGGTGGCGATACTGCGCTGGGCGGTGACGATTTCGATCACGCCATTGCCAGCTGGATCATCGAGGGCGCCGGCTTGTCTGCGGACCTGGATCCAGGAACTCAGCGCAGCCTGCTGCAAACTGCTTGCGCGGCCAAGGAAGCCTTGACCAGTGCCGCTTCGGTGGACGTGGTATACGGCGACTGGCGCGCAGCGCTGACCCGTGAAACCTTCGATTCCCTGATCGAGCCTATGGTTGCCCGAAGCCTGAAAGCTTGCCGCCGCGCTGTACGTGATTCCAATGTCGAGTTGGAAGAAGTGCAGGCAGTGGTCATGGTCGGCGGTTCGACTCGCGTACCGCGGGTGCGTGAAGCGGTCGCTGAAATGTTCGGTCGCCAGCCGTTGACCGAGATCGATCCGGATCAGGTGGTGGCCATTGGTGCTGCGATCCAGGCCGATACTTTGGCGGGCAACAAGCGTGAAGGCGGTGAGTTGCTGCTGCTGGACGTGATTCCGCTGTCCTTGGGGTTGGAAACCATGGGCGGGCTGATGGAGAAGGTGATTCCGCGCAACACCACCATCCCGGTTGCTCGTGCCCAGGACTTCACCACCTACAAGGATGGCCAGACGGCCATGATGATTCACGTGCTGCAAGGCGAGCGCGAGCTGATCAGTGACTGCCGCTCCCTGGCGCGTTTTGAATTGCGTGGCATCCCGCCGATGGTGGCTGGTGCGGCGAAAATTCGCGTGACCTTCCAGGTTGACGCCGATGGCCTGCTCAGCGTTTCTGCGCGGGAGTTGGGCTCGGGTGTTGAAGCCAGTATCCAGGTCAAGCCGTCCTACGGCCTGACCGATGGTGAAATCGCCAAGATGCTCAAGGATTCCTTCCAGCACGCCAGCGACGACAAAGTGGCTCGTGTGCTGCGCGAGCAGCAGGTTGATGCCCAGCGTCTGATCGAGGCCGTACAGGGTGCACTGGAGGCTGATGGTGATCGCCTGCTGGACGCCGAAGAGCGCATGGTCATCGAGTTGCAGATGCAGGAACTGAGTGAATTGATGCGTGGCACCGATGGTTATGCCATCGAGCAGCAGACCAAGCGTCTGTCGCAAGTGACCGACGCCTTTGCTGCCCGCCGTCTGGATTCGACCGTGAAAGCCGCTCTGGCGGGGCGCAACCTGAATGAAATCGAGGAATAACTGATGCCGCAGATCATTTTTCTGCCACACGCCGTGTACTGCCCGGACGGTCTGGTTGTCGAGGTCGAGCCCGGCGTTTCGGTGCTCGACGTTGCCCATGACCACCATATCGAGATCGAGAGCGCCTGTGGTGGCGTCTGTGCCTGCACCACCTGTCACTGCATCATTCGCGAAGGGTTCGATTCGCTGAACGAGGCTGACGAGCTGGAAGAAGACTTGCTGGACAAGGCCTGGGGCCTGGAAGCACAGTCGCGCTTGTCGTGCCAGGCGATCGTCGGCGACGAAGACCTGACCGTTGAAATTCCCAAGTATTCACTCAACCATGCCGCCGAAGCGCCGCACTGATTCAAGGAGCCGTCATGAGTCTGCAGTGGGTTGATGTACTGGAAATCGCGATCCAGCTGGCTGAGTCCAAGCCAGATGTAGATCCGCGCTATGTGAACTTTGTCGACCTGCACCAATGGGTTCTGGCATTGCCAGAGTTCAGCGACGATCCGGCTCGCGGAGGCGAGAAGGTTCTTGAAGCAATTCAGGCCGCCTGGATCGACGAAGCGGACTGAATCCGCGGGCTACGCAGTTAGGCAATCCCTATAAACCCGCGTATAATTCGCGGGTTTAATTTTTCGCTTTAATCACCGTTTCTGGAGTTACACCATGGCTGTTCAACGTACTTTCTCCATCATCAAGCCTGACGCTGTTGCAAAAAACGTTATCGGCGAGATCACCACCCGTTTCGAAAAAGCTGGCCTGCGCGTTGTAGCTTCGAAACTGAAGCAACTGTCGAAAGCTGAAGCTGAAGGCTTCTACGCTGAGCACAGCGCTCGTGGTTTCTTCGGCGATCTGGTTGCTTTCATGATCTCTGGCCCGGTTGTTGTTCAGGTTCTGGAAGGCGAAAACGCTATCGCTCTGAACCGTGAGCTGATGGGCGCTACCAACCCTAAAGAAGCTGCTGCCGGCACCATCCGTGCTGACTTCGCTGACTCCATCGATGCCAACGCTGTGCACGGTTCGGACTCCGAAGCCGCTGCTGCTCGCGAAATCTCGTACTTCTTCGCAGCTACTGAAGTAACCACTCGCTAAGCATTGGCTTATGAGTGAAGGTGAATCCATGACTACATCGACTGCAAAAACTAACCTGCTGGGTCTGACTCAGCTGGAAATGGAAAAATTCTTCGACTCAATCGGGGAGAAGCGTTTCCGTGCCGGTCAGGTAATGAAGTGGATTCACCATCTTGGCGTCGATGATTTCGACGCCATGACGAACGTCAGCAAGGCCTTGCGCGACAAGCTCAAGGTTATTGCCGAAGTTCGCGGTCCCGAAGTGGTCAGCGAGGACATCTCCAGCGACGGCACCCGTAAATGGGTGGTGCGCGTGGCGTCCGGCAGCTGCGTCGAGACCGTGTACATCCCCCAGGGCAAGCGCGGCACTCTGTGCGTTTCGTCCCAGGCAGGCTGTGCCCTGGATTGCAGTTTCTGCTCCACCGGCAAGCAAGGCTTCAACAGTAACCTCACCGCCGCCGAAGTCATCGGCCAGGTGTGGATTGCCAACAAATCTTTTGGCAGCGTCCCGGCAACCGTCGACCGTGCCATCACCAACGTGGTGATGATGGGCATGGGTGAGCCGCTGCTGAACTTCGACAACGTGGTTGCGGCCATGCACCTTATGATGGACGACCTGGGCTACGGCATTTCCAAGCGCCGTGTGACCCTGTCGACCTCCGGCGTGGTACCGATGATCGATGAGCTGGCCAAGCACATCGACGTCTCCCTGGCGTTGTCGCTGCACGCACCGAATGATGCATTGCGTAACCAGTTGGTGCCGATCAACAAGAAGTATCCGCTGAAGATGCTTCTCGAGTCGTGCCAGCGCTACATGTCCTCCCTGGGCGAGAAGCGTGTGCTGACCATCGAGTACACCCTGCTCAAGGACATCAACGACAAGCTGGAACACGCGACGGAAATGGTCGAGTTGCTCAAGGATATTCCTTGCAAGATCAACCTGATCCCGTTTAACCCCTTCCCGCATTCTGGGTATGAGCGTCCAAGCAACAACGCCATTCGTCGCTTTCAGGACCAACTGCACCATGCTGGCTTCAATGTCACCGTGCGTACGACCCGTGGTGAAGATATCGATGCCGCCTGCGGTCAGTTGGTAGGGCAGGTGCTTGATCGCACCCGGCGCAGCGAACGCTATATCGCCGTGCGCGAATTGAGCGCCGACGCCGATATGCCGCAAAGCGCTGCGACCCGTACCTGAGAGAGGATCTCCATGGCTCTGCGCTTCGCGCTGCTCCTGCTTGTTGCCAGCCTCTGTGCTGGCTGTGTTCTATCGGGTGATTCCAACCCGATGAGCACCAGCAAGGGGCGTGACGAGGCGCGTGAGGCTTATGTGCAGTTGGGCCTGGGTTATTTGCAGCAGGGGATGAGCGAGCGGGCCAAGGTGCCTCTGAAAAAAGCTCTTGAACTGGCCCCGGGCGATGCTGATGTCAACGCAGCACTGGCACTGGCGTTTCAAGCTGAGATGGAACCAGTGCTTGCCGAAGAGTATTTTCGCAAGGCCCTGGCGGCGCGCCCTGACAGTGCGCGGATCCTCAATAACTACGGCAGCTTGCTCTTCGCAGAAAAACGTTACAAAGAGGCTTATCAGCGCTTCGAGCAAGCGGCTGCTGATACTCTGTATCCCGAGCGTTCCCGAGTGTTTGAAAACCTCGGTATGACCGCTTCGAAGCTGGGCCAACGTGAGCTGGCCCAGTTACAACTGGAAAAAGCCCTGCGCCTGAATCACCAACAGCCTCGAGCATTGCTGGAAATGGCTGAGTTGTCTTACGAAGACAGGCATTATGTGCCCGCGCGTGACTATTACGATCGTTTTAGCCTGCTCGACGAGCAAAATGCACGTAGTCTATTGCTCGGCGTTCGGCTGGCAACGGTATTCGAAGATCGCGACAAGGCCGCCAGTTACGGTCTGCAACTAAAACGACTTTATCCCGGTACGCCGGAATATCAGCAATACCTGTCGGAGCAATGATGAAAGCGGCGCATCCCGAAGTTCAAGCAGTGACTCGCGTAAACCCCGGTGAGACCCTGCGTCAGGCCCGCGAAAGCAATAGTTGGTCGCTGGCTGAAGTAGCCCATAAGCTCAACCTCACCGTGAGCTCCCTGAGCAACCTGGAAGCCGGCGCGTTCGACAAGCTGCCGGGGAACACCTTTGCCCGTGGCTATATTCGCGCCTATGCCAAGTTGCTGGGCATGGATCAGGCGGTTCTGGTCCAGGAGTTCGATCAGTACACCGGTACCGACTCCCAGGGCAGCAACGTTCATGCCCTGGGCCGTATCGAAGAGCCAGTACGGGTTTCCCACACCATCCTGCGCATTGTCAGCTTGCTGCTGCTGGTGGCTGTGGTGGGTGGTGGTTTCATCTGGTGGCAGGATCAATCCTCCTTGCGTGGCAAAGAGCCGATGTCGTTGAGTCCCGAGCACGTCGAGGTCGAAGGCGCAGACGGTACCACGCAGATTCACCCGATCGATGAACCGGAAGACCAGGCCGTTGCCGAGGGCCAGAGCGAAGCTGAGGCCAATGCCGCGCAAACCGAGAGTCAGGCGTCGGCCGAAGCTCCTGCTGCTGCACCATTAGTCTCGGCCTCGGTGGCGATGCCTGTCGCGCCAGTGGCTCCAGCGCATACCACGCCGGTTGTCGCACCCGTGGTCACGACTCCCGTGGTTCAGGCCGTTGCCCCAGCGGTCCCGGCAAACCCTGCCAGCGTGTCGTCTCCGGCAACTCCAGCAGCAGGCTCGGCCCAGGTACAGATCCAGTTCAGCGCCGACTGCTGGGCCCAGGTTACTGATGGCAATGGCAGGGTTCTGCTCAGCGCCCTCAAGCGCAAGGGTGAAACCATCGATGTCAGCGGCAAGCCGCCTTTTGCCGTGCGTCTGGGTTATGCCCGCGGCGCACAAATCACTTACAACGGTCAGGCGGTAGATATCGCCCCGTTCACCAGTGGCGAGACCGCTCGCCTGAAGTTAGGTCAATAAGTCATGCACGGCGAATCTCCAATCAAGCGTCGCGAGTCCCGCAAGATCTGGGTCGGCTCGGTACCGGTCGGTGGCGATGCCCCGATTGCAGTGCAGAGTATGACCAACAGCGATACCAACGACGTAGCTGCAACTGTGGCCCAGATCAACCGCCTGGAAGCTGCCGGTGTCGATATCGTGCGGATTTCGGTACCGGACATGGACGCCGCCGAGGCGTTTGGCCGGATCAAGCAGTTGGTCAAGGTACCTCTGGTAGCCGATATTCATTTCGACTACAAAATCGCCTTGCGCGTGGCTGAGCTGGGTGTTGACTGCCTGCGGATCAATCCGGGCAACATTGGTCGCGAAGACCGAGTGCGTTCGGTGGTGGATGCCGCCCGTGATCGCGGGATCCCGATTCGCATCGGGGTCAACGCCGGCTCCCTGGAAAAAGACCTGCAGAAGAAGTACGGCGAACCGACCCCAGCCGCGCTGGTAGAGTCGGCACTGCGTCACGTTGAGCACCTAGAGCGCCTGAACTTCAAGGACTTCAAGGTCAGTGTGAAGGCGTCGGACGTGTTCATGGCCGTTGAAGCCTACCGTTTGCTGGCCAAGGAAATCATCCAGCCCCTGCACCTGGGCATCACCGAAGCTGGTGGATTGCGCTCAGGCACGGTGAAATCTGCGGTCGGCCTCGGTATGCTGCTGGCCGAAGGAATTGGCGATACCATTCGCATCTCGTTGGCGGCCGACCCGGTCGAGGAAGTGAAGGTCGGCTACGACATTCTCAAGTCCCTGCACCTGCGTTCCCGTGGCATCAACTTCATTGCCTGCCCGAGTTGCTCGCGGCAGAACTTTGATGTGGTGAAAACCATGAACGAGTTGGAAGTGCGCCTTGAAGACTTGCTGGTGCCTATGGATGTCGCAGTGATCGGTTGCGTGGTCAACGGCCCGGGTGAAGCCAAAGAGGCGCACATTGGCCTGACCGGCGGCACACCGAACCTGATCTATATCGATGGCAAGCCAGCGCAGAAACTGACCAATGACAATCTGGTGGAAGAGCTTGAAAGGCTGATCCGGCAGAAGGCGGCCGAAAAGGTCGAAGCCGACGCGGCGCTGATCGCCCGCGGCTAACCGAACGTATTTAAGGATTTTTTGTGAGCAAGTCTCTGCAAGCCATTCGTGGCATGAATGACATCCTGCCCGAGCAGACGCCCCTGTGGCGCTACTTCGAGGGCACCGTGGCGCGTCTGCTGGATAACTACGGTTACAAGCAGATCCGCATGCCGATCGTCGAGTTCACCGAGCTGTTCAAGCGCTCCATCGGTGAAGTGACTGACATCGTCGAAAAAGAGATGTACACCTTCGAAGACCGTAACGGCGACTCCCTGACCCTGCGTCCGGAAGGTACCGCGGCTTGCGTACGCGCAGCGCTGGAGCACGGCATCACTGGCGGTGGCCAGGTGCAGAAGCTCTGGTACATCGGCCCGATGTTCCGCCACGAGCGCCCGCAGAAGGGTCGCTATCGTCAGTTCCACCAGATCGGTTGTGAGGTATTCAACCTGGATGGTCCCGACATCGATGCCGAGTTGATCGTGCTGACGTGGCGCTTGTGGGGCGAGTTGGGTATCCGTGATGCGGTCAAGCTCGAACTCAATAGCCTGGGCACCAGCGAAGCGCGCGCGCGTTATCGCGAGGCGTTGGTCGAGTTTCTCTCTGCGCGCCTGGACCAGTTGGATGAAGACAGCCAGCGCCGTCTGAAGACCAATCCACTGCGAGTCCTCGATACCAAGCACCCCGAGACTCAAGCCGTTCTGGTGGATGCCCCGAAACTGGCCGACTATCTCGACGAAGAGTCCCGTGTGCATTTCGAGGGCCTTAAGGCTCGCCTGGATGCTGCCGGTATTCCGTATGTGATCAATCCAAAGCTGGTTCGCGGCCTGGATTACTACAGCAAGACCGTTTTCGAGTGGGTCACCGACAAGCTCGGTGCCCAGGGCACTGTCTGTGCTGGCGGCCGTTACGACGGTCTGGTCGAGCAAATGGGCGGCAAGCCGACCTCGGGCGTTGGTTTCGCCATGGGGATCGAGCGCCTGGTACTGCTGCTGGAAACCCTGGAGCAGATCCCGCAAGAGATTTCCCGTCAGGTTGACGTCTACCTCTGTGCCTTTGGTGAGGCCGCCGAGCTGGCAGCACTGGCCCTGAGTGAGCGTGTGCGTGATCAGTTGCCGAACCTGCGTCTGCAGGTCAACGCCGGCGCTGGCAGCTTCAAGAGCCAATTCAAAAAGGCCGACAAGAGCGGTGCGCTGTACGCGCTGATCCTCGGTGACGACGAACTGGCCCAGCAAGTGGTAGGTTTCAAACCCCTGCGTGGCCAGGGTGAACAACAAAGCATTGCCTGGGATGCACTCGCTGCGCACCTGGCCACCTGCGTTGTGCAGGGTTGAAGCTGTCAAACAGCCGATTTAGCGAATAAGGAGTATTGGGGTGTCGAGTACCGAAGATGAACAGCTGGCGGAATTGAAAGACTGGTGGCAGCGTAACGGCAAACCCCTGGTGACTGGCGGCCTGCTGGCCCTGGTTATCGTGTTCGGCTGGCAAGCCTGGCACAAGTATCAGAACAATCAGTCGCAAGGTGCTTCGGTGCTCTATCAGCAACTGCTGGAAACCACCCTGACGCCTGATGGCAAGCCTGACACTGCCCGTGTTGCGGACCTGGCCGGCAAACTCAACAGCGAGTTCGGCGGCACCGCCTACGCGCAGTACGGCAGCCTGTTCGTGGCCAAGGTGGCAGTGGACACTGGCAAGCTGGACGACGCAGCGGCGCAACTCAAGGCCATTGCCGACAAGCCGGTGAACGCGACCCTGGGTGAAGTGGCGCGTCAGCGTCTGGCTCAGGTACTGGCGGCGCAGAATAAGGCCGATGAAGCCCTGAAACTGCTCGACGGCGATGCCGACAAGGCGTTTCTGGCGACCCGTGAAGAGCTCAAGGGTGATCTGCTGGTCCAGTTGGGCCGTGTGGATGAAGCCCATGCGGCGTACCAAAAAGCCAAGGCGGCGCTGTCGGATGAAGCGGCGGTCGGTGGCTTACAAATCAAGCTGGACGACCTGGCCAAAGGGGATGCATGACGTGATCCGTTGGAAACATGCAGCATTGCTGGCTCTGGCCTTGTTGGCCGCGGGTTGCAGCAGCAACAGCAAGAAAGAACTGCCACCGGCTGAGCTGGTCGACTTCAAAGAAGAAGTGGTCCTGCAAAAGCAGTGGAGCCGTTCGATCGGTGACGGTCAGGGCGAAACCTACAACATGCTGGTGCCAGCCATCGATGGTGACACCATCTATGCTGCTGACGTGACTGGCGTGGTGGTTTCCATGGATCGCATTAACGGCGACGTCAAATGGAAGAAAGATCTCGAGCTGCCCGTTTCCGGCGCTGTTGGCGTGGGTTATGGCCTGGTCATGATCGGCACCCTGAAAGGCGAAGTGGTAGCCCTGGATGCCTCCAGTGGTGAAGAGAAATGGCGTGCCCGCGTTACCAGTGAAGTGTTGGCTCCGCCAGCTACCAATGGTGATGTGGTGGTAGTCCAGACTCAGGATGACCGAGTGATTGGCCTTGAAGCCAGCACTGGCCACCAGATCTGGCTCTACGACAGCACCCCGGCGGTGTTGACCTTGCGGGGCACCAGTGCACCGTTGGCAACCAATCGCCTGGCCCTGGCCGGTCTCTCCACCGGCAAGGTGGTGGCGCTGGATATCCGCAACGGCGTGCCGGTGTGGGAGCAGCGTATAGCGATTCCACAAGGTCGTTCCGAGCTGGATCGGGTGGTGGACATCGACGGCGGCTTGCTGCTGTCCGGCGGTACACTGTATGTCGCCAGTTACCAGGGGCGTGTTGTTGCCCTGGACCTGGAGAGCGGCCGTCCGCTGTGGCAGCGTGATGCTTCCAGCTACGCCGGTGTTGCCCAAGGTTTCGGCAGTGTTTATGTCAGCCTGTCCTCGGGTACGGTGGAAGGTGTGGACGAGCGTTCGACTACTGCCCTGTGGAGCAACGACTCCCTGGCTCGCCGTCAACTGTCGGCACCGGAAGTCTTCTCCAGCTACGTAGCGGTGGGTGACCTGGAAGGTTACCTGCACCTGCTGAGCCAGGTTGACGGTCGTTTCGTCGGCCGTGTGCGCATCGACAGCGATGGCCTGCGGGCCCGACCGCTGGTGATGGGCGATATGATTTATGTGTATGGCAACAGCGGCAAACTGGAAGCCCTGACCATCAAGTAATGGTTTGACTATGCTTGGGGTTGATTCCCCAAGCGGCCTTGTCTCGACAAGGTTCGCAGCACGTCAAGGTGCTGCCCCGAGCACCAGCCGCTGCCTCGCAGCGGCTTTTGTATTTTCTGAAATAACGCAGTGGAGAGCCGCATGGTTCCCGTAATCGCCCTGGTGGGCCGACCTAACGTCGGCAAGTCCACCTTGTTCAACCGCCTGACTCGGACTCGCGACGCCATTGTCGGCGACCTGTCCGGTCTGACCCGTGATCGCCAATACGGTGAGGCCAAGTGGCAAGGGCGTACCTATATTTTGATCGACACCGGTGGTATTTCCGGTGACGAGCATGGCATGGACGAAAAGATGGCCGAGCAGTCGCTGCTGGCCATTGAAGAAGCTGATGTGGTGTTGTTCCTGGTGGACGCCAAGGCCGGGTTTACCGCGGCCGACCAGATGATCGGCGAACACCTTCGCAAACGTAACAAGACCTCCTATGTGGTCGCGAACAAGGTCGACAACATCGACCCGGACATGGCTCGCGCCGAGTTCGCGCCGCTGGGCATGGGCGATGCGATCCCGGTCGCCGGTGCCCATGGTCGTGGCATCACCCAGATGCTGGAAATCGCCCTGCGCGAATTCCCGAAAGACGATGAAGATGCGCCGGAAGACGGTGAGGAAGAGATCGTTGCCGAAGGCGAGGAAGCCAAGCGCATTCCTGGCCCAAGCGAAAAAGACGGCATCAAGATAGCGATCATTGGTCGTCCGAACGTCGGCAAATCGACCCTGGTCAACCGCATGCTCGGTGAAGACCGGGTCATCGTGTACGACCAGCCAGGCACCACGCGCGACAGCATTTACATTCCCTTCGAGCGTAACGAAGAGAAGTACACGCTGATCGACACTGCCGGTGTGCGCAAGCGCGGCAAGATCCACGAGGAAGTCGAAAAGTTCTCGGTGGTCAAAACCCTGCAGGCGATCAAAGACGCCAACGTGGTGATCTTCGTCATGGACGCCCGCGAAGGCGTGGTGGACCACGACCTGAACCTGTTGGGCTTTGCCCTGGAAGCCGGTCGGGCCTTGGTGATCGCTCTGAACAAATGGGACGGCATGACGCCGGGCGAACGCGACTACGTGAAGACCGAGCTGCAACGCCGGTTGTTCTTCGTCGACTTCGCCGATATCCACTTCATCTCGGCATTGCACGGTACTGGCGTGGGCAACCTCTACCAGTCGGTGCAGAACTCCTTCAAGTCGGCGGTGACTCGCTGGCCTACCAGCCGCCTGACCCAGATCCTCGAAGACGCCGTTGGCGAGCATGCTCCGCCGATGGTCAACAATCGTCGGATCAAGTTGCGCTACGCCCACTTGGGCGGTGCCAACCCACCGTTGATCGTGATCCACGGCAACCAGGTGGAGAAGGTGCCGAAGTCCTATGTGCGTTACCTAGAAAACACCTACCGTCGAGTGCTGAAGCTGGTGGGTACGCCAATCCGTATCGAGTTCAAAGGTGGCGAGAACCCGTACGAAGGCAACAAGAACACGCTGACTGACCGCCAGGTCAACAAGAAGCGTCGTTTGATGACCCACCACAAGAAGGCCGACAAAAAGCGCCGTGACAAGCGCTGAGTGACCTTGTAGCAGCCGGCTTGCAGGCGAGCGATAGCGCGGATTCAACGCTTCGCTGACAAGCCAGCGGTTACGGATGTGGTAGTGGAAGGAGGGCGCCCATGGCGCCCTTTTTCATGCCTGGTGTTTGGGCTATTCTCGGGGGCTTCCCGCGCCTTCGTAGAGCCGGGTGTCCAGCAGGGAGCCCTCATGATCACCAGTAAGCTGCCGAATGTCGGCACCACCATCTTCACGCAAATGTCCCAGCTCGCGGCGGATACCGGAGCGCTCAACCTGTCCCAGGGTTTTCCTGATTTTAACGGCCCGCAAGCGTTGCTCGATGCGGTTGGCCGTCACGTTGCCAGTGGTCATAACCAGTACGCGCCAATGACCGGCCTGTCGGCCCTGCGGCAGCAGGTGGCGGCGAAAATCGCCCGCAGCTATGGCGTTCAGGTCAATGCCGACAGCGAAGTAACCATCACGCCGGGGGCGACCCAGGCGATCTTCTGTGCGATCCAGGCGGTGATCCAGCACGGTGACGAGGTCATCGTCTTTGACCCCAGCTACGACAGCTATGAGCCAGCGGTAGAACTGGCTGGTGGCCGTTGCGTGCATGTGCAACTGGATCAGGATGACTTTGCCATCGACTGGCAGAGCCTCGGTGAGGCGTTGAGTACGCGTACGCGGATGATCATCCTCAACACACCGCACAATCCCTGCGGTGCCTTGGTCAGTCGTGCCGAGCTGGATCAGTTGGCGATGTTGATCCGTGATCGCGACATCTACCTGGTCAGCGACGAGGTCTACGAGCACCTGGTGTTCGACGGCGTGCCGCACGTCAGCGTGCTGGCTCACGAAGAGCTTTACCAACGGGCTTTTGTGGTCAGCTCGTTCGGCAAGACCTATCACGTAACTGGTTGGAAGACCGGTTATGTCATTGCTCCACCGGCCCTGAGCGCCGAGCTGCGCAAGGTGCATCAATATGTCAGCTTCTGTGGTGTCACCCCTTTGCAGTACGCTCTGGCGGACTTCATGGCCGAGCACCCGGAGCATGTCGAAGAACTGCCGGCCTTTTATCAGGCCAAGCGTGATTTGTTCTGCGATTTGCTGAGCCCTTCGCGTTTCAGATTTACCCGGGTGGCCGGTACTTACTTTCAACTGGTGGACTATTCGCAGATTCGTCCAGACTTGAATGATGTCGACATGGCGATCTGGATGACTCGCGAGCACGGCGTGGCAGCCATTCCAGTGTCGGTGTTCTATCAGGACCCGCCCCAGGGACAGCGACTGGTGCGCCTGTGTTTTGCCAAGCGCGAGGAGACGCTGCGTCAGGCGGCGGAGAAACTATGCGTGATCTGAGTGCATTACCTGATCTGAATCTGGCTCTGATTCAGACCACCCTGGCCTGGCACGACCGTCAGGCCAACTTCGAGCATTTCGAGCAGCTACTGGAGCAGGCCCGTGGTGCTGACCTGGTCATCTTGCCGGAAATGTTCACCACCGGCTTCTCCATGGAGTCCGCGACCTTGGCGGAAGCGGAGAACGGTCCTACCAGCAAATGGCTGCGTTGCCAGGCGAAGAAACTCAACGCAGTGATCACTGGCAGTGTGATCGTCCAGGCAGCGGACGGCAGCCACCGTAATCGTTTGTTGTGGGCGCGTCCTGACGGTGAAGTCTGGCACTACGACAAGCGTCACCTGTTCCGTATGGCCGGCGAGCACAATCACTTCACCCCGGGAGAGCGCCAGGTGCAGTTCGAGCTCAAGGGCTGGCGTATTCGCCCGCTGATCTGCTACGACCTGCGTTTTCCAGTGTGGAGTCGGGATGCCCAGGACACTGACCTGCTGCTGTATACCGCCAACTGGCCTGGCGCCCGGCGTCTGCACTGGAACCGCTTGCTGCCGGCCCGGGCGATTGAAAACCTGTGTTACGTGGCTGCGGTGAACCGGGTCGGCACGGATGGTAAAGGCTTCGCTTACACCGGCGACAGCCAAGTGCTGGATTTCCAGGGTGAGACCCTGCTCGGTGCCGGTGAGGCGGATGGGGTGTTTCAGGTCTGCCTGAATGCCGGGGAGCTGGCGGCTTATCGTGCGCGTTTTCCGGCGAATCTCGATGCCGATACCTTCCAGTTCACTTGAGAAACGCATAAGGATACACATTTTATTACATTTTCGTCATATCAAGGTTCTGCGCTGAAAGCCGATAGGGCGGTCAACCTAGGAGGAGTCGTTATGACCAGCATCAGCGCTATTACCGCCAACCCTTATCCTGTTGCCGCCCCGAAAGCCGCAGTGGACGGGCACGACGAAACCGGCGCCGGCAAGCTTCAGTCCATGGACGACACGTCCGGCACCGACGGTCAGGAACTGCGGGTCAATTCCCCCGATGCCAGTATTGATGCGGTCAAGGCGAGTGGTAATTCTATCGAGGAGTTGGAAAAGCAGATCGAGCAAACCCAAGAGATGCTTGCTCAGCAACAGGCGCAGTTGGCGGACATGCAGAAAAGCCAGGCTAGCGACGAGCAGAAGGCCATGCAGGCCATGGAAATGCAGACCCAGATCGCAGTGACTAGCAGCAACTTGCTGGCCCTGCAGGCCGCGTTGCTGCAAGCGATATTCGGTATTGATGTACATGCCTGATCGCTGATGTATCCGTGCATTGTCCGGATACGATCAAGCCTTGCTGCAACAAAGAGGCCCCGAGGTTATGCCTCGGGGCCTTTTTTTGTATTGCAGCGAGCTTATGCCGCTTTGGCTTCCGGCTGGCTCAGCGAGCGGTTCAGGGCGCTGAACAGCGCCTTGAAGCTGGCGGTGGTGATGTTTTCATCGATGCCCACACCATGCACGGCACGCTCACCGTTCACGCGCAACTCGATGTAGGCCGCTGCCTTGGCGTTGGTGCCCGCGCCAATCGCGTGTTCGTTGTAGTCCATGATCTCCACGGGGATCGGCAGGCCGGCCACCAGGGCTTCCAGGGCGCCATTGCCCTTGCCGCGCCAGTGCAGGTTGGTTTCGCCCTGGCCCTTGCTCGACACTTCCACTTCCACGGCACTGTGGCCGTTTTCTTCTTGCAGGCGATGGCTGACCAGCGCGTACGGGGTGTTGGCCTGCAAGTACTCGCTGTGCAACAACGCGTGGATTTGCTGGGCGGTCATCTCCAGGCCCAGGCGATCGGTTTCCCGCTGCACCACCTGGCTGAATTCGATCTGCATGCGGCGCGGCAGGCTGATGCCGTATTCCTGCTCCAGCAGGTAGGCGATACCGCCTTTACCCGACTGGCTGTTGACGCGGATGACCGCCTCGTAGCTACGGCCGATGTCGGCCGGGTCGATCGGCAAGTAGGGCACTTCCCACAAACCATCGGTTTTCTGCTGGGCAAAGCCCTTGCGGATCGCATCCTGGTGGGAGCCGGAGAAGGCGGTGTGGACCAGGTCGCCAACATAAGGGTGGCGCGGGTGCACGGCAATCTGGTTGCACTCTTCCACTACTTTGCGCACGCCGTCGATGTCGGAGAAATCCAGCTCCGGATAGACGCCCTGGGTGTAGAGGTTCAAGGCCACGGTGACCAGGTCGACGTTACCGGTACGTTCGCCATTGCCAAACAGGCAGCCTTCAACGCGATCAGCGCCGGCCATCAGGCCCAGCTCGGTGGCAGCTACGCCGGTGCCACGGTCGTTGTGGGTGTGCAGGCTGATGAGCACGCTGTCACGGCGGTTGATATGACGGCAGAACCACTCGATCTGGTCGGCATAGATGTTCGGCGTTGCCACTTCAACGGTGGCCGGCAGGTTGAGGATTACCTTGTTGCTTGGGGTCGCGTTCCAGACTTCCACCACGGCGTCGCAGACTTCCTTGGCGAACTCCAGTTCGGTGGCGCTGAAGGTTTCTGGCGAGTATTCGAACTGCCACTGGGTTTCCGGCTGCTGGGCGGCGTACTTGACGAACAGCTTGGCCGCGTTCACCGCGATCTCCTTCACCCCGGCCTTGTCCTGGTTGAAGACAATGCGGCGGAACGAAGGGCTGGTGGCGTTGTACAGGTGGACGATGGCTTTCTTCGCTCCGCGCAGGGATTCGAAGGTCCGGGCAATCAGGTCTTCACGGGCCTGGGTCAGCACCTGGATGGTGGTGTCGTCCGGGATGTGGCCGTCTTCGATCAGGGTGCGCACGAAGTCGAAATCGGTTTGCGACGCGGCTGGGAACGAGGCCTCGATTTCCTTCACACCGACGGCCACCAGGGTTTTCCAGAAACGCAGCTTCTTGACTGCATCCATCGGCTCGATCAACGACTGGTTGCCATCACGCAAGTCAGAGCTGCACCAGATCGGCGCGCTGGTGATGGTTTTCGACGGCCAGGTGCGATCCGGCAAGTTGATGGTCGGAAAAGCGCGGTATTTGGATGATGGGTCTTTGAGCATGGTCATGGAGAAATCCTTATTGTCCGGGCCGAATAGAGGCGGCCTGCCGGTGAGTCAAGAGTGCAGTGTTGACGCAGGGGGATGAGGCACCGCGATTCAGCCTGGCAGTCGTGCGCTGACGAGACAGAGGCTTCGGTGTTGACGACGCTGAATGAGGGTATGAGAAGTTTTCATGTGCTCAACCCTAACCATTGAGATGAACGTTGGCAAGCAGTCGGAAAAAATTGAGAGGAATACTCGAATTAAGGGGTTTGTCGAGATTTTATTCTGGATTTGTTAGCTAAGCGTTGTACGAATTGCGCGGTCCGTACAAGCGGCGCAATCGCTGCAGGGGCCGGCTTGCCGGCGAATCGCTACCGATTGCCGGCAACCGGGGTTGCCCAATCAGGGCTGAAAGGCGCCGATAAAGATTGCCGGGTCGACCCGTGCATCATTCAGGCTGACGTTCCAGTGCATATGCGGCCCAGTAGCACGGCCAGTAGAGCCGACCTTGCCCACCACCGCCCCTCGCGCCAGGGACTGGCCGGCCTTCACGTCGATCTTCGACATGTGGCAGAACATGCTGATAAACCCCTGGCCGTGGTCGACGAACACCGTGTTGCCGTTGAAGAAATAGTTGCCGATCAGAATCACCTTGCCTGCCGCTGGAGTCTTGATCGGCGTTCCTGCCGGTACTGCGAAATCCAGTCCAGCATGAGGGTTGCGTTCCTCACCATTGAAGAAGCGGCGTACGCCAAATTTGCTCGACAGCGGCCCGTTGACGGGCTTGTCCAGCAGCAGGTTGCTCGGGGTGTTGGGGCTGAAACTGCGATAGGCGCGGATCTGCTCCGCGAGTTCACCGTCGATGCGTTTCAGGTCCGCGGGGTTCGGGTTCACCTGGCGCTGGTTCTTTAGGGTGATGCGTTGCTCGGGGTATTTCTTGCTGCCGACCGTGAAGCTCAGGTTCTGGCCACCGGCACTGACTTGCTGGGTTCCAGGCTTGACCGTCAATGGGATACCAACAATGGCCAGCCAATTGTTCTGCTCCTTCACCACCAGTACCGGCTTGCCCTGGTAGTTGGCCTTGGGCGCCTGGGCGGCACTGCCCAGGTCGATCACGGCCACGCCACCAGGTACGGGCTTGTTCAACAGGCGGGTGATATAGCTGTCGGCGTGAGCGTTGCAGGCCAGGCACAGCAACAGCAGGGAGCAGAGAAAACGTGGCATGGGTCAGTCCAGTAAAGAAAGGGTGACAGGCGTCAGGTGGTTGTCCTCGACCCGTACTTGCAGCTCACCTTCACCGAGGCGGGCAGTGAGGCGCTGGCCGTTGCGGGTTTGTCCGGCTGTACGGATGGCCTGGCCGCGGTCGTCCAGAAGAATGCTGTAGCCCCGACCCAGGGTCGCCAGGGGGCTGACTACATGCAGGGTCTGCATCTGGCTGTGCAGTTGCAGGCGGCGGGCTTTCAGGCCTTCACGCATGGCTCGGGGCAGGCGCTCGGCAAGGCTGTCGAGGCGTTGGCGCAGCAGGGCCAGTTGGCGTCCCGGGTGCTGGGCTCCGAGGCGGGTTTCCAGGCGGATCAGGCGTTCGCGGCGGGTGTTCAGGTTGCGCTCGAAGGCCCGGCGCAAGCGCATGTCCAGATCGTCCAGGCGTTGCGCTTGTTGGCGCAGGCGTTCGCCAGGATGGCGCAGGCGTCGGGCCAGGCCATCCAGGCGCAGGCGGTCGCGCATCAACCGATCGCGAATGCGCATCACCAGGCGCCGATGCAGGCTGTCGACCCGGCGTTGCAGATCGCTGGAGTCCGGCGCCAGCAATTCTGCGGCGGCGGAGGGCGTGGGCGCGCGGACGTCAGCCACGAAATCGCTGATGGACACATCGGTTTCATGGCCGATGGCGCTGACGATGGGCGTCACGCAAGCATCCACGGCTCGGGCCACGGCCTCTTCGTTGAAGCACCAGAGGTCTTCCAGGGAGCCGCCGCCCCGAGCCAGGATCAATGCGTCGAAGCCTCGGGCATCGGCCAGTTGCAAGGCGCGGACGATCTGTGCGGTGGCTTCGCGGCCCTGCACGGCAGTGGGGATCAGGGTCAGGGAAACCTGGGGGGCACGGCGCCGGAATACGCTGATGATGTCGCGAATCACTGCACCGGTGGGCGAACTGATGATGCCAATGCGTTGTGGATGAGCCGGCAACGGCACTTTGCGCTCGGCACTGAATAGCCCTTCGGCGCTGAGCTTGTCTTTCAGTGCATCGAAGGCCAGGCGCAGGGCACCGTCGCCGGCGGGCTCCACGGTATCGAGAATCAGCTGATAGTCGCCGCGCCCTTCGAATAGCGAGACTTTGCCGCGAACCTTGACCGCCAGGCCGTCCTTCAATGCCTGGCGGACCCTCGCGGCATTCTGCCGGAACAGTGCGCAGCGCACCTGGGCGCCGCTGTCCTTGAGGGTGAAATACACATGGCCGGACGCTGGGCGGGCGAGGTTGGAGATCTCGCCTTCGACCCAGATATTGCTGAACACGTCTTCGAGCAGCACCCGGGCGCGGCCGTTGAGCTGGGTGACGGTGAGGACTTCGCGGTCCAGGCCGAGTCGTGCAAAGGGATCTTTAATCATGGCGCGCAGTTTAAAGGCCTGCCTGGCGATGGAACAACGCAAATCGGCAGAGCATGTAGCGACTGCCGAATACTGCGATCGGTCACGAAGTGAGCGCAGGGGCTTGAGAGCGCTGAAAGCCTTGCGGGCTTCTTCGTCTGAACGTGGCCCTAGCCTGCGGCAGCGGCTACAGGAGATTGCGGAAATGCTCGACGAATTGTGCCACCAGAGGCGTCGGATCTTGTCGATAGGCGAGGGCGATAGTGCTTTGGCAATCGGTATCGGCCAGCGGCAGAAAATGAATGCTGGTCGGAGCAATGTCCCGCATCGACTCGGGCAGCAGGGCAATGCCAAACCCGGCCTGGATCAGTTGCAACTGAGTGGTCTTGCGGGACACCACACGAGCCGCCTTGGGAAAGAAACCCTGGCGCATGCACAGCTCTGCCGACAGGTAGCTCAAGCCGCCACGCTGGGGGTGGGGAATGGAGATGAAGGCTTCTTCCTTGAGCTGCGCCAGGTCGATGCCCTTGCTCGGAGGGTCCAGCGCCAGCGGATGCTCCGGCGGTACCGCCAGCAAGAGCGGCTCGCTGAACAGCGGCACGATTTGCACCCCTTCCCGTTGGCGCAGCACTGGCAGGCGCAATAGGCCGACATCCAGGCGGCCTCCGGCCAGTTCTTCCAACTGTGCCTCGGAAGACAGTTTGACGATGTCCACCGACGCTCCGGCGCAGCGCTGTAAGTAGCCGCTGATGCTCTGCAGCAGGCGGCCGCTCATGGGCACGGTGCTGGAGTGGCTGAGGCGCAGAGTACCCAGTTGTCCCTGGCCCACTTGGGTGGCCAGTTCGCCGGCCTTGTGCAATTCGGTCAGCAGATTGCGTGCCTTGGGGAAGAAGACTTCGCCTGCGGCCGTCAGCCGTGGCAGGCGCGCGGTGCGCTCGAACAGCGGGGTTTGCAGCTGGCTTTCCAGTTCCTTGATCTGCCGGCTGAGGGCTGACTGGGCGACGAACAGGCGTTCTGCAGCAGCGCTGAAGCTGCCGCATTCGGCGATTTCCACGAAGTAGCGCAGTTGACGAGTCGAAATCACAAGGCATGCCTTTTTGCGATGGGTTGGCGGCTTTGACGATATTAGTCGCAAGGCTCGCTGCTGGCTAAAGTCATTGCGTACTCATTTGGGAAGTCGCAGTGATGAGCGTGATCATCGAGGGTTTGAACCAGTGGTCGTTTGGCCCGGGTAGTTGGTTGGCGATAGGCCTGGGCATCGCGCTGGCGTACATAGTGTTTGGCATTGCCGGGTTCGGCACGGCGCTGGTGGCGGGGCCGATCCTGATCCTGTTCATGCCGCTGTCGAAGATCGTGCCGCTGCTGGTGTTGCTGGATTTTGTCGCCGCCTTTGGCAACCTGTTGCCGTCGCGCAGGGAGGTGGCCAGGCCCGAACTATTGCGCTTGCTGCCATGTATGGCGCTGGGTTGCACCTTGGGGGTGATCTTTCTGCTCAACCTCAAGTCCGATCTGTTGCTTCTATTAATGGGGCTGTTCATCAGCGCTTATGCCATTTACAGCTTGTGGGTGAAGGCGCGTCCAACCCGGTTGGCGGCAGGCTGGTCGGTGCCGATGGGAATAGTCGGTGGGATGTTTGGTGCCTTGTTCGGCAGTGGCGGCTTCTTGTATGCCATTTATCTGAACAGCCGCTTGCCCAAGGATCCGGCGCGGGCAACTCAGAGTGCGTTGATCAGTTGCAGTACCGTGGTGCGCCTGAGCCTGTTCACTGTGGCTGGCGTCTATGCCGAGCTGCCGTTGTTGCTGTTGGCGGCGTGCCTGTTACCGGCGATGGCACTGGGGTTGTGGATCGGGCGCGGCTTGACCAGGAAGTTGTCTCGGGAGGCCTTTGTACGACTGGTGACCTGGTTGGTGCTGGCCAGCGGTATTGCCTTGATTGGCCGCTACCTGAGTACTTGACCTGTGGGGTTCAGGGATTAAGCTGCGGGCCTTCAGATCTGTTCGCTGGCAAACCGGCTTCTACAATTGACAGTAGGAGCCGGCTTGCTGGCGATGCGCGTTTTCTGCCTTTCGACGTTTCAGGCTTATCCATGAATTCCCAAAGCATTCTCGTCCCGAAAATTTCCACTTTGCCGGTGCACGAACCCCGGGCCCGGGCGATCGTGCGTTGGCTGGTGCGCAAGAACATTATCGAGGAGGACTTGACCACCTGCGGGCGGACCGGCAGTCGCATGGGGCATGCCATCGCCCCCGGTGCCCGGGACGTGGTACTGCGTCCAGAGGCCTTGCCTTTTGGCGAGCTGATCAACGGCCTGGAGATCATCACCAAGCGTTGCATCTATACCCCGGCCAAGGGGTTTCTCGAAGAAGCCGGCTGTGCCGAGTGTCGCCAGGAAATCGGTGAAGCGTTGTTCGAGAGTCTGGAAGAGTGGATGCCTGGCCGCACCGACAACTTCACCTGCCCCGAATGCGGTCATGAAGATGACATCAACGGTTTCCTGTTCCTCCAGGAGTGCGGCTTTTCCAACCTGGGGTTCATTTTCAACAACTGGGCGCAGGCGGGCTTCAAGCAGAGCTTCATCGACGAGTTCGCCGATTGGCTGGATCAGCCGGTAAGTTGGGTCAAAGTGCAGTTGTAATCGCTGCTACGGATCGAAGCGAGATATCCATCTATCACTCCAGCGATATTAGGCTGAGTTTTACATTGAGCCCGGGTAGGTGTCTGAGTATAATGGCGCGCTTCCATTTTCCCGCCCGGGAGCCCCCGCGATGCTGCGTATCAGCCAAGAAGCCCTCACCTTCGACGACATCCTCTTAGTGCCCGGTTATTCCGAAGTACTGCCTAATGAAGTCAGTCTTAAGACCCGTTTGACCCGTGGCATCGAGCTGAATATCCCACTGGTTTCCGCCGCCATGGACACCGTCACTGAAGCCCGTCTGGCAATCGCCATGGCTCAGGAAGGCGGCATCGGTATCATCCACAAGAACATGACCATCGAGCAGCAAGCTGCCGAAGTGCGCAAGGTCAAGCGTTTCGAAGCTGGTGTGGTCAAGGACCCCATCACCATCGAAGCCGAAGCCACCGTGCGTGACCTGCTCGAGTTGACCGGCATGCACAACATCTCCGGTGTGCCAGTGCTGCACAACGGTGATTTGGTGGGCATCGTGACTTCCCGCGACGTGCGTTTCGAAAGCCGTCTGGAAGTCAGCGTCCGTGAAGTGATGACGCCTAAAGAGCGTCTGGTCACTGTCAAGGAAGGCGCCGACAAGACCGCCGTTCGTGAGTTGCTGCACAAACACCGTATCGAACGTGTGCTGATCGTCGACGACGCCTTTGCCCTCAAGGGCATGATGACCGTCAATGACATCGAAAAAGCCAAGGCTTACCCGCTGGCCAGCAAGGACGACCAGGGTCGCCTGCGCGTAGGCGCTGCGGTCGGCACCGGTAAAGACACGGGCGATCGCGTTGCTGCGCTGGTCAATGCCGGTGTTGACGTGGTGGTGGTGGACACCGCCCACGGTCACTCCAAAGGCGTGATCGACCGCGTACGCTGGGTCAAAGAGAACTTCCCTGAAGTGCAGGTGATCGGCGGCAACATCGCCACCGGCGCTGCCGCCAAGGCCCTGGCCGAAGCCGGCGCTGACGCGGTCAAGGTCGGTATCGGCCCTGGCTCGATCTGCACCACACGCATCGTCGCGGGTGTTGGCGTACCGCAAATCAGCGCGATCGCCAATGTTGCGGCAGCGCTGGTAGGCACTGGCGTACCTTTGATCGCCGATGGCGGCATCCGTTTCTCCGGTGACCTGTCCAAGGCCATCGTAGCCGGTGCCTCCTGCGTGATGATGGGCTCAATGTTCGCCGGGACTGAAGAAGCTCCAGGCGAGATCGAGCTGTTCCAGGGCCGTTCCTACAAGGCTTACCGTGGCATGGGCTCCCTGGGCGCCATGTCCCAGGCCCAGGGCTCTTCCGATCGCTACTTCCAGGACTCCTCCGCGGGTGCCGAGAAGCTGGTGCCGGAAGGCATCGAAGGTCGTGTGCCGTACAAGGGCACCCTGGGCGCGATCATCCATCAATTGATGGGTGGCCTGCGTTCTTCCATGGGCTACACCGGTAGCGCCAACATCGAAGAAATGCGCACCAAGCCGGAGTTTGTCCGCATCACCGGCGCCGGCATGGCTGAATCCCACGTCCACGACGTGCAGATCACCAAGGAAGCGCCCAACTATCGCGTAGGTTGATAGTGATCGCCTTCAGGCCCAGGCCTGGAGGCGATTGACGAATTTAGTAACCGGGGCTGTGTTTTTCAGCCCCGTGTCGTTTCTGAAATTAGACGAGACTGACCATGGCCCTCGACATCCACGCTCACCGCATCCTGATCCTCGACTTCGGTTCCCAGTACACTCAACTGATCGCCCGCCGCGTGCGTGAGATCGGGGTCTACTGCGAACTGCATCCGTTTGATATGGACGACGAAGCGATTCGCGAATTCGCTCCCAAAGGCGTGATCCTCGCCGGCGGTCCCGAGTCCGTGCACGAAGCCAACAGCCCTCGCTGCCCGCAAGCGGTGTTCGAACTGGGCGTGCCGGTCTTTGGTATCTGCTACGGCATGCAGACCATGGCCGAGCAACTGGGCGGCAAGGTCGAAGGTTCCGAGCTGCGTGAGTTCGGTTATGCCCGGGTTGATGTGGTGGGCAAGAGCCGCCTGCTGGACGGCATCGAAGATCACGTCGACGCCGACGGCCTGTTCGGCCTCGACGTGTGGATGAGCCACGGTGACAAGGTCACCAAGATGCCGCAGGACTTCCACATCCTGGCCAGCACTCCGAGCTGCCCGATTGCCGGCATGTTCAACGATGACCTGCGCTACTACGGCGTGCAGTTCCACCCGGAAGTGACCCACACCAAGCAGGGCGGTCGCATCCTCTCGCGCTTCATCCTCGACATCTGCCAGTGCGAAGCGCTGTGGACCCCGTCGAAAATTGCTGAAGACGCCATCGCCAACATCCGTGCCCAGGTCGGCACCGACAACGTCTTGCTGGGCCTGTCCGGCGGCGTTGACTCTTCGGTAGTTGCCGCGCTGTTGCACAAGGCCATCGGCGACCAGTTGACCTGTGTCTTTGTCGACAATGGCCTGCTGCGCCTGCACGAAGGTGAGCAAGTGATGGCCATGTTCGCCGAGAACATGGGCGTCAAGGTGATCCGCGCCAACGCTGAAGATCAGTTCCTGAACAACCTGGCCGGCGAGTCCGACCCGGAGAAGAAGCGCAAGATCATCGGTCGCACCTTCATCGACGTGTTTGATGCCCAGTCCAACAAACTGGACAACATCAAGTACCTGGCCCAGGGCACCATCTACCCGGACGTGATCGAGTCGGCTGGCGCGAAAAGCGGCAAGGCCCACGTGATCAAGTCGCACCACAACGTCGGCGGCCTGCCGGAAGAGATGAACCTCAAGCTGGTCGAGCCTCTGCGCGAGCTGTTCAAGGACGAAGTCCGTCGTCTGGGCCTGGAGCTGGGCCTGCCGTACGACATGGTCTACCGTCACCCGTTCCCGGGCCCGGGCCTGGGCGTGCGCATCCTCGGTGAAGTGAAGAAGGAATACGCCGACCTGCTGCGTCGTGCCGACCACATCTTCATCGAAGAGCTGCGCAAGGCCGATTGGTATCACAAGGTCAGCCAGGCCTTCGTGGTGTTCCAACCGGTGAAATCCGTGGGCGTGGTCGGCGATGGCCGTCGTTACGCCTGGGTCGTGGCCCTGCGCGCCGTGGAAACCATCGACTTCATGACCGCACGTTGGGCGCACCTGCCTTACGAGCTGCTGGAAACCGTCAGCGGCCGCATCATCAATGAGATCGAAGGCATCTCCCGCGTCACCTACGACGTGTCGAGCAAGCCGCCGGCCACGATTGAGTGGGAATGATCGCTCGGTCTCACGCTTGTGAGGCTGTGGTGAATCGGACGAGTGTTTTCTAGTCCGTTAAGAAGGCCCCTGATCGTGAGATCAGGGGCCTTCTTGTTAATGAAAACGGGCTGCCCAATGAGGCTGTCATCGGATAGGGCTGTTGAGATGAGTGTGTTTGGCAAGTTGCTGAGAGCCTTGGGCTTGGCGGCTGAAACGCCGGAACTGCCGAGCGTGACGGTACCGCCATTGTCACGTTTTGATCGTTTTGCCGCGGACAACCGCGAGGCTTTTGCGTTGATCGGTGCCTTGCCGGAGCAGGACATTGTGGCTGAAGAGAGGCGTCTTGCTGGCGAAGTGACGGACATTCTGCTGGCGCTCAAGCCGCTTATCGTGGAGGGGGTGTCGCGCCTGGAGATTCAGGAGCATGTGCTCCAGCAACTCGATAGCCGTCAGTTGCTGCCTGCGCTGGTGGGCTACAAGGGATACCCCGCAGCCGTTCCTGTTTCGGTGAATGCGCAGCTGATCAGTTGCCTGCCCTCTGAGGAGCTTTTGCCGGCCAGTGCATTGGTCAAGGTCGAGGTCATGGTGTCATCCCGCAAGGGTTATGGTGCGCAGTCCTGGACCTTTGCCACGCCTGGCGCCAGCGCGGAACAACTGCGTTTGCTGAGCTGTGCCAAGGACGCTCTGGGGCAGGGCTTGCGGCAGGTACGCGGCGGTGAGTCACTGGGGGCTATCGGCTGCGCTATCCAGGAGGTGCTGGACGCCCAGGGATTCAGTGCAGTGATTGAATATTGCGGTTATGGCATGGGCAGGCAGCGGATCCAGGCGCCTCAGGTCTTGGGTTACCGCGTTGCGGGGCATTGCGAACCCATGGTGGCAGGCCAGGTATTGAATGTTCAGGTGTTGGCCAAGGCCGGGACCCCGCATGTCCGGGTTATGTCCAATGGCTGGAATGTGGTCGCCCACGACCGGTGCGACGGCGTGGTGCTGAGTGCCATGGTCCGAGTGACGGAGGAGGGAGCAGAGCGTCTCAGCCGATTTGTCGATTGAAGTCTCTGTGTTGCAAAAAAATGGCGATCGCACCTTGGGTGGATCGCCATTTGTATGTCCGGGTATTGGAAAACCCGGTTTTTTCGCGTTCACGCAATACCGGGAAAGATATTGCCCCGTTTAGCCTCAGGGGTGCCGTGTACCCTTCGAGTCTGCCCCTCATTGTTTTGTCCTTGCAGCGAAGTATCTGCTGAGCGGCGTTGATCGGATTGTTTGTGGTTGTCAGTTGACAACCTTGTATTCCTGACGATACTGGAGGCTACGGATGGCTCGTGCAATTCATCCCAAGAAGGATATTGAAATGGCCCTGCGCTACGCCGAATGGCAGGGCTGGCGCATCGAGGTCGGCGGTGGTCATGCCTGGGGCCGGATCTACTGCCCGTACAACAACGAAGTGTGCCGCTGTGGCGAGTTCTGCATCACCAGTGTCTGGCGCACACCGAAGAACCCGGCCCAGCACGCCCGGGCGCTGTGTCGGGTGATCGACAACTGCACCGTGAACCAGCTGCGTGGGGCCAAGGCACCGGCAGCCCGTCAGGAGTAAGCACCATGGAATACCTGTTCACCCTCAACTATCTGTTGCCGCTCGAGGGCTGTGATCCGCTGCAACTGGTGGAGCGCCTCGGCGCGGCGGGTTGCACCGATGCCCTGGTGGGCACCGGATTGGCCGGGCGCCTGGCCCTGGAGTTCAGTCGCGAGGCCGAGACTGCCGAAGCGGCGCTGCTCAGTGCCTTGGCGGATATCAAGCGGATCATTCCCGAGGCGCGGCTGGTGGAGGCCAGCCCGGATTTCGTCGGCCTCAGCGAGATCGCCGAGATCGTCGGCGTTTCGCGGCAGAACATGCGCAAGCTGATGCTCGGTCATGCCGACAGCTTTCCCTTGGCGATTCATGAAGGCAGTGCTTCGCTGTGGCACCTGGCGGAGGTCCTGAGCTGGCTCGACAGCAAGGGCGGCTATCCGCTCAAGCACCCGGTGATCGAGGTGGCGCGGGTGGCGCAGCAGGTGAACACCGCCAAGGAGTCGAAGCGCATCGGCCCCCTCAGCGGTGAACTGCTGGCTTTGTTGGGCTGACGAGGCAGGACGGGGCTTAGCGCCGGGCTACGTCGGAGAAGTAGAACTTGTCCAGGGTGTGCCGTGATTCGGTGTACTCGAACTGCCGACCATCCTGGAGAAAGGTCTGGTTGCTCACCACGATTACATGGCTCTGGCCGTCCAGGTCGAGCAACTGCTGGTCGTCCTTGCTCCGCGGGCTGGCTTCGATGGTGCGCTGGGCATAGCTGATGTTCAGCTGCAGGGTCTGTTCGATGTACGCATAGATCGAGTGCTCGGCAATCTGCCGGTCCAGCCCGGGAATCAGTTCGGCGACAAAGTGGTTGATGTCGAGAATCACCCGCTTGCCATCGATCCGCCGGACCCGTTTGATCCGGGTGATCAAGCAGCCTTCCTCTGCCTGCAGATGAGTCCGTAGTACGCCTTCAAGCGGAAACTGGCTGAACTCCACCACCTCGGTGCTGACGTCATCGCCCAGCCGGGGATAGGTTTCCTGGAAACTGACGATGCCGCCCAACTGGAACTCGATGGGGTTGGGTGACAGCACGAAGGTGCCCTTGCCATGGATCTTTTGCGCGAAACCGCGCTCCTGTAGCAGTTCGATGGCCTTGCGCACGGTGCCTCGGCTGGCCTGGTAGCTGTCCATCAGTTCGCTTTCCGAAGGCAGGCGGGCGCCACGCTCCAGACGTTCGGTGGTGATGCTGGCAAGCAGATCGCTGTAGATCTGGTTGTATTTGCTCATGGGATGGCTCTGTGCCGGAGTGTGCTCAAGGCAGGCACCTTAAGGGCTGGACGGTGCATTTGTCCATGTGGCTGACAGGTACTGCGCGGGTTGAAAAAACATGACGCCAGGCCGTGGGTAGAAGAAAAGCACAAACTCGTCTGTACGAGTTGTTGATTTAACTCGTACAGACGAGTAGCTTGCTCCTCGGCGTGCTGCCAATAACAAAAAACTCAGGTGGAAGAACAAGCATGAGCCACGACTATTCAACGATCGCCAGCGAGTTGCTGCACAGCCTCGGTGGCGCCAACAACCTCGAACAGGCGGCCCACTGCGTGACCCGCCTGCGCCTGGCGCTCAAGGACCCAAGCCTCGTCGACAGCGCCACACTCAACCAGATCGACCTGGTCAAAGGCTCGTTCTTCACCGGCGGTTTGTTCCAGGTGGTGATCGGCCCCGGCGAAGTGGAAAAGGTCTACGCGGCGTTGCGCCAGCAGACTGGTCTCGCGGTTGCCACGATTGCCGATGTAAAGCAGAAGGGCGCGGAAAAAACCAACGCCATGCAGCGTCTGGTGCGCGTGTTCTCCGATGTGTTCATGCCGATCCTGCCGGCCCTGATCATCGCCGGCCTGCTGATGGGCGTGAACAACCTGCTGGGTGCCAAGGGCATGTTCATCGAGGGCAAGACCCTGCTTGAGGCCTACCCGGGCCTCGATGGGCTCTGGAGCCTGATCAACCTGATGGCCAACACCTCCTTTGTGTTCCTGCCGGCGCTGGTGGGCTGGTCGGCGGCCAAGCGTTTTGGCGGCAGCGAGATCCTCGGCATTGTCCTGGGGCTGATGCTGGTGCACCCGGACCTGCTCAATGCCTGGAACTACGGCAAGGCGGTGGCCGGGTTGGACGGCCAGAGCCTGCCGTACTTCGATATCTTCGGCCTGTTCCGGATCGAGAAGGTTGGCTACCAGGGGCAGATCCTGCCGATTTTGCTGGCGGCCTATGTGATGAGCGTGATTGAGAAGTGGCTGCGTGCCCGAGTGCCCAATGCCATCACCCTGCTGGTGGTGCCCATCACCACCATCGTGGTCACCGGCGTGCTGGCCCTGGGGATCATCGGTCCGGTGACCCGGCACCTGGGTATCTTGATTACCGAAGGCGTGGTCACCTTGTTCGACCTGGCACCGGTGGTCGGTGGTGCCATTTTCGGCCTGCTCTACGCGCCGCTGGTAATCACCGGCATGCACCACATGTTCCTCGCCGTTGACCTGCAGCTGATCTCCACCCAGGGCGGCACTTTCATCTGGCCGATGATCGTCATGTCCAACCTGGCCCAGGGCAGCGCGGCCCTGGCGGTGTTTGTCATGAGTCGCAACGCCCGGGATCGCAGCATGGCCTCGACCTCGGCGATCTCCGCCTACTTCGGCATCACTGAACCGGCGATGTTCGGCGTCAACCTGCGTTACAAGTTCCCGTTCTACGCGGCGCTGATCGGCTCGGCGCTGGGCAGCATCTTCCTCTCGCTGAACAAGGTTCAGGCCTCGGCGATTGGCGTCGGCGGGCTGCCGGGGTTCATCTCGATCATTCCCCAGTCCATTCCGATGTTCGTCGTCGGCATGCTCATCGCCCTGGTGGTGCCTTTTGTCCTCACCTGCGGCCTGTGCCTGAAGATCATTCGTCCCGGCTACCGCGTGGCCTGAGCGGCTCTGTAAACGCCGGCTTGCCGGCGAATGCCCTCGTACTTTCCAAAGGATTCCCCCATGCAAGACTGGCAGCGTTCGGTGATCTACCAGATCTATCCGAAGAGTTTTCACAGCCACCAAGGGCAGGCCACCGGCGACTTGCTGGGCGTGGTGGACAAGCTCGACTACCTGAAATGGCTGGGGGTCGACTGCCTGTGGCTGACGCCGTTCCTGCGTTCGCCGCAACGGGACAACGGCTATGACATCAGCGACTACTACGCCATCGATCCCAGCTACGGCAGCATGGCCGACTGCGAGCGGCTGATCACCGAAGCCGGCAAGCGCGGCATCAAGCTGATGCTGGACATCGTGGTCAACCACACCTCCATCGAGCACGCCTGGTTTCAGCAGGCCCGTAGCAGGCTGGACAACCCCTACCGGGATTTCTACATCTGGCGCGATGAGCCCAACAACTGGGAATCCAAGTTCGGCGGCTCCGCCTGGGAGTACGAGGCGCAGACCGGCCAGTACTACCTGCACCTGTTCGATCACACCCAGGCCGACCTCAACTGGGACAACCCCCAGGTGCGCGCCGAAGTCTTCAAAATGATGCGCTTCTGGCGCGACAAGGGCGTCGGCGGTTTCCGCCTCGATGTGATCAACCTGATCTCCAAGCCGGCGGATTTCCCCGAGGACCAGAGCGACGGACGACGCTTCTACACCGACGGCCCGAACGTTCATGAGTACCTGCAGGAGATGCATCGGGAGGTGTTCGCCGGACACGATCTGGTGAATGTCGGCGAGATGTCCTCCACCCGCCTGGAGCACTGCATCCGCTATTCCCATCCGGAGTCGAAGGAGCTGTCGATGACCTTCAACTTCCATCACCTGAAGGTGGATTACCCCAACCAGCAGAAGTGGCTGCGGGCCGATTTCGACTTCCTCGAACTCAAGCGCATCCTCTCCGATTGGCAAACCGGCATGCAGGCCGGCGGCGGTTGGAATGCGCTGTTCTGGTGTAATCACGACCAGCCGCGGGTGGTCTCGCGCTTTGGCGATGACGGCGAACACCGGGTGGTGTCGGCGAAGATGCTGGCCACCGCGTTGCACCTGCTCCAGGGCACGCCTTTCGTCTACCAGGGTGAAGAGTTGGGCATGACCAATCCGCACTTCGAGCGGATCGAGCAGTATCGCGATGTCGAGACCCTGAACATCCACCGCCTCAAGCGCGAGGCCGGTGAAGAGCCGCAGGCCATCATGGCGGCGATCCAGCAGAAATCCCGGGACAACGGGCGCACGCCGATGCAGTGGAATGCCGGTGCCAATGCCGGTTTCAGCAGCGCCGAGCCCTGGATCGGGATAGCGGCCAATGCCGGTCAGATTAATGTCGAGGCCCAGCTCGGCGACGAAGATTCGGTGCTGCATCACTATCGCCGGCTGATTGCCCTGCGCCGCCATGAGGCACTGATTGAGCACGGTTTCTATCGTCAGCTGCTGCCCGAGCACGGGCAGATCTGGGCCTATGTGCGCGAGGGCAAGGGCGAGCACCTGCTGGTGGTGAACAACTTCTACGGCTCGCCGTGCGCGGTCGAATTGCCGGAAGCGGTCATCAGCGCCGCCATGCAACAGCGCTTGCTGATCAGCAACTACCCGGACCATGAGCCGCGCAGCCGGCACTTGCACCTGCGGCCTTACGAGTCCTTCGTCCTGCACCTGACCCTGTAGGAGCCGGCTTGCCGGCGAACCGGACCACGCGGCTTTCCGGCCGAATGCATGCGCCGGACAGCCGGCTCCGGCGAATTCGAACATCACAATAAAAATAATGGGGTGGCTTATGAAACCAACAATCAATCGCGGCCTGGCGGCGTCCTGCCTGTGCCTGGTATTGCCCTTGCCGGCTCAGGCCCTGGAGTTTGCCGGGTACCTGCGCAGCGGCCTCGGCACCTCGGTCAACAGCGGCTCGCAATCCTGTTTCCAGTTGCCTGGCGCGCAATCCAAGTACCGCCTGGGCAACGAGTGCGAGCAGTACGCCGAGCTGGAGCTGCGCCAGGACCTGTACACCCTGGAAGATGGCTCGGTGCTCAGCGTCGACGGCATGGCCTCGCTCTACAACCGCTACGACCGCAACCTGACCTTCCAGGGCGACAACGGCTCGGCGCGCATGCCGCAGATGTACGCCCAGTGGTCGAACCTGCCCAGTCTCAATGGCGGTTCACTGTGGGCCGGGCGCCGTTACTACAAGCGTAATGACATCCACATCTCCGACTTCTACTACTGGAACCAGAGCGCCACCGGTGGCGGTGTCGAAGACGTGCGCATTGGCGATCTGAAATACAGCTACGCCTTTTCCCGCAAGGACAACCTCTACCAGAAACAGGCCGTGAGCCGTCACGACTTCAACGTCGCCGGGTTCCAGACCAACCCTGGCGGCGAGCTGGAGCTGGGACTGAGTTACCTGGAAAAGCCCGACCGCAGAGGCGCCCACAACGGCTGGGCGATCACCACCCAGCATGTGCAGAAGGCGTTTCTCGGTGGCAAGAACAAACTCGCCCTGCAATATGGCGAGGGGCCCGGCACGGGACTCGGCTACACCGGTAACCCCTATCTGGATGACAGCAACAAGAGTTATCGCCTGGTGGAGTTCTTTGACTGGCAGGTGACTCCGCGTTTCGGCGGTCAGGTGGAGGCGGTCTACCAGAAGGACATTCGCCCCGACGGGCAAGACCAGAACTGGATCTCCCTTGGCGTGCGGCCGGCCTATGCGATCACCGAGCAGTTCAAACTGGTGACCGAGTTCGGCCACGACCAAGTGGAAGCGCCGGGAGGCACGCGCAAGCTCAGCAAATTTACCTTCGCGCCTACCTGGTCACCCAAGGGGCCGGAGTTCTGGGCCCGACCGGAGGTGCGCTTGTACTACACCTATGCCAGCTGGAACGAAGCGGCCAAGCGTGCGGCCAATGAGCTGGCCGCCGGCTCCGCGCTGTCCGATAGCGGTGTGTTCGGCACTGCCCGGCACGGCGCGAACGTCGGTTTGCAGGTCGAGTACTGGTGGAAATAAGCGATGCTGTCGGGGCTCGCGCTCCATCGGCACTTCAAGGAATCAACAGCAGGTGACCTCATGGCCATAACCCAACCCTTGCAATTGCTTGCGCCCCTGTCCGGGGTGCTGTTGCCCCTGGACCAGGTCCCGGACCCGGTGTTTTCCAGCCGGGTCATCGGGGACGGGCTATGCATCGACCCGACTTCCCAGACCCTCTGCGCACCTCTGTCCGGGGTGATCAGCAATCTGCAGCACAGCGGCCACGCGGTGAGCATCACCGGCGAGCAGGGCCAGCAGGTGCTGCTGCATATCGGGCTGGATACGGTGAACCTGGCGGGCAAGGGTTTCACCTGCCTGGTGCAGGAAGGCCAGCAGATCACAGCAGGCCAGCCGCTGATCGAGTTCGACGCCGATTACCTGGCCTTGCACGCCCGCAGCCTGCTGACCCTGATGCTGGTGGTCAGTGGCGAGGCGGTGACGGGGCTGGTTGCCGACAGCCTGCTGGTGGAATTGGGGCAGCCGGTGCTGCGGCTCGATCCAGCCACCGCCGGGGCTGCCCAAGTGCCGGAGGCTGAAGGACAGGCGCAGTTTTCCAAGCCGCTGATTCTGGCTAACCCGCAGGGGCTGCACGCGCGTCCCGCCGCGTTGCTGGCCCAGGCAGCCAAGGGTTTTGCCGCAAGCGTCTACCTGCACCGGCGCGTGGATTCGGCGAATGCCAAGTCCCTGGTGTCGATCATGGCGTTGCAGACGGTTCAGGGCGATGTCTTGCAGGTCAGTGCCGTGGGTGTGGATGCCGAGCAGGCGATCCAGGCTTTGGCGGCGTTGTTGGCGTCTGGTTGTGGCGAAAATGTCAGTACGCTGTCGAGCCCCGAAGCAGTGGCTGTGTTCGATGAGGCGCCTGAGAAAGTCTTGCGCGGTATCTGTGCGTCAGCAGGTTCGGCCTTTGGCCAGGTGTTGCAGGTGGCTGAGCAGCGTCTGCAAATACGTGAGTCGGCGGCCAACCCACAGCAGGAACTGGAGGCCCTCGAAAAGGCGCTGCGGGAGGCGGCCCGAGCCCTGCAAGAGCTGAGGGAAAACGCCCGCGGCGAGGTGCAGGAGGAAATCTTCCGTGCCCATCAGGAGCTTCTGGACGATCCGAGCCTGCTGGAGCAGGCCGAAACCCTGATCGCCAGCGGCAAGAGTGCGGCGTTTGCCTGGAACAGCGCCATCGAGGCCATCGCCGATCTGTTCAAGGGGCTGGGTAGCAACCTGCTGGCAGAGCGCGCGGTGGACTTGGCGGACGTCGGCCAGCGGGTACTCAAGTTGCTTCTCGGGGTCGAGGAAGACGCCTGGAGCCTGCCGGACCAGGCCATCCTGATTGCCGAGCAACTGACGCCTTCGCAGACCGCGAGCCTGGATACCGGCAAGGTGTTGGGGTTTGCTACCGTGGGCGGCGGCGCCACTAGCCATGTGGCGATCCTTGCCCGTGCGCTGGGCCTGCCGGCGATCTGTGGCCTGTCGCCCCAGGTCCTGTCCTTGGCCAACGGTACGCGGGTCCTGTTGGATGCCGATCGCGGCGAGCTGCATACAGACCCTGATCCGCTGCTGCTGCAACGTCTTGATGCTCAGCGCCAGCAGCAACGCCTGCGTCAGCGCCAGGACCTGGCCCAGGCGGCGCTGCCGGCGGTGACCCGCGACGGTCATCACCTTGAGGTTACGGCCAACATCGCCTCCCTGGCGGAGGCCGAGCAGGCGGTGAGCCTGGGTGGCGAAGGCGTCGGCCTGCTGCGTTCGGAGTTTCTCTATCAGGACCGCAGTCAGGCACCGAGTCCCGAAGAGCAGGCCGACAACTACCGGGCCATAGCCCAGGCCCTGGGGCCTGGGCGCAACCTGGTGGTGCGAACCCTGGATGTCGGTGGTGACAAGCCCCTGGCTTATGTACCCATGGAGCATGAGGCCAACCCGTTTCTTGGCCTGCGAGGCATTCGCCTGTGCCTGGCGCGTCCCGAACTGCTGCGAGAACAGTTGCGGGCGATTCTCGCCAGCGCTGGGCAGGCTCGGCTGCACATTATGTTGCCGATGGTCAGTCAGTTGGCGGAACTGCGTCAGGCCCGGCAGATACTGGACTCGGAGGTACAGGCCCTGGGCCTCGTGGAACGGCCGAAACTGGGGATCATGATCGAGGTGCCCTCGGCGGCCTTGATGGCGGATCGCTTCGCTGCGGAAGTGGATTTCTTCTCCATCGGTACCAACGACCTGACCCAATACACCCTGGCCATGGACCGTGATCATCCGCGTCTGGCGGGGCAGGCGGACAGCTTTCATCCGGCAGTGCTGCGTCTGATCGCTACTACCGTCCGGGCCGCCCATGCTCACGGCAAGTGGGTCGGGGTTTGCGGAGCGCTAGCTTCAGAGAGCCTGGCAGTACCGTTGTTGCTGGGCCTGGGGGTGGATGAGCTGTCGGTGAGCGTGCCGCTGATTCCGACCATCAAGGCACGGATACGGGAGCTGGACCTGGGCGAGTGCCAGGCCTTGGCCGCTCGCATTATCGATCTGGAAGATGCCGCTCAGGTGCGTGAATGCCTGCAGCAGCATGAAACCACCACCGTCGGCGCACTGGTTCTGGAGAACTGAAGATGTTCGAGAAATTACAGCAGGCGTTCTGGAAAGCCCTGACCCCTGACCTAGTGCCCGATCAGCCGAAAGCGCCGTCGCCCAAAGCCGCCGACAATGCTCTGGCAGAATCCATGCTGGCGGCATTGGGAGGCAGCGCCAATATCAAGAGCCAGCAACGCTTGGCCCTGACCCGGATGCGGCTCGAGTTGCACGATCCGCAGCTGCTGGATGTCACGGCCTTACGGGTGGCCGGGGTGCCGGCGGTGATGTCCCTGGCCGGAGGGGTGGTGCACCTGCTGCTGGGATTGCAGGGTTGAGCGGGCCTTTCGCCGGCCAACCGGCGCCGAAAAATGATCGGTGCAGACGCTGGCTGGCCAGCTAAGAGACCCGCAAAAACGCCGCCAACTCCCCGACTTCCCTGCGTCCCGTCGCCACGCCGGCCTTACTGTTTCTCAACTGCGGGTGTATCGTATTCGCCTTTTGCGGGCCTGGGTCCGCCGCAGATATGTGAGGTAGTTGAGTCCATGTCCTTTACCCGTCGACAAATACTCGGTGGTCTGGCCGGTCTGGTAGTGGTTGGCGTGGGAGCAGGCGGCGCGTCGCGTTACTGGCTGGGAAAAATGGCCGATGCTGAGGCGGGCCATGACTACGAGCTGATCGCCGCGCCACTGGATGTGGAACTGGTGCCGGGGCACAAGACCGAGGCCTGGGCCTTTGGTCCTTCGGCGCCGGGCACCGAGCTGCGGGTACGTCAGGGCGAATGGCTGCGGGTGCGCTTCATCAACCACCTATCGGTGGCCACCACCATCCACTGGCATGGCATCCGCCTGCCGCTGGAAATGGACGGCGTACCCTATGTCTCGCAACTGCCGGTGCTGCCCGGCGAATACTTCGACTACAAGTTCCGTGTGCCGGATGCCGGCAGCTACTGGTACCACCCACATGTGAATAGCAGCGAAGAACTGGGCCGCGGCCTGGTGGGACCGCTGATCGTCGAAGAACGCGAACCCACCGGGTTCAAGTACGAGCGCACCCTGAGCCTGAAAAGCTGGCACGTGGATGAAGAGGGCGCCTTCATGCCCTTCAGCATTCCCCGGGAAGCGGCACGGGGCGGCACCGCCGGGCGCCTGTCGACTATCAATGGCGTGTCCCAGGCCGTGATCGAGCTGCCGGCTGGGCAGATTACCCGGGTGCGCCTGCTCAACCTCGACAACACCCTGACCTATCGCATCAATATCCCTGGTGTCGAGGCGCAGATCTACGCGTTGGATGGCAATCCCATCGAACCGCGTCCCCTGGGCAAGGAGTACTGGCTGGGCCCGGGCATGCGCATCTGCCTGGCGATCAAGGCACCGGCGGCGGGCGAGGAGCTGTCCTTGCGCAATGGTCCGGTGCGCCTGGGCACCCTGCGCTCGGTGGCCAACACCGATGCGCCGACTACATGGCCGAAGACCTTGCCGGCCAATCCGGTGGCCGAGCCGGATCTCGACAACGCCGAGAAGCTCAACTTCAATTTCGAGTGGGTTGGCTCGGTCTCGGTGAATGTGGACAATGGCCAGCCGCCGAGCCTGTGGCAGATCAACGGCAAGGCCTGGGACATCACCGACAAGACCTGCGCCGACCGCCCGATTGCCACGCTGAAAAAGGGCCAGAGCTACATTTTCGAATTGAAGAACATGACTCAATACCAGCATCCGATCCACTTGCACGGCATGAGCTTCAAGGTCATTGCCTCGAACCGCAAGAAGATCACCCCGTACTTCACCGACACCTACCTACTGGGCAAGAACGAGCGTGCCCGAGTGGCACTGGTGGCCGATAACCCGGGTGTCTGGATGTTCCACTGCCATGTGATCGACCACATGGAAACCGGTCTCATGGCCGCCATCGAGGTGGCGTGATGCGCCAGATTCGCCCGGCGTCGATCATCGACCGTAGTCGCGATCAGGACTTCATGCGTGAAGCCCTGGCCCTGGCGGCCCAAGGTGCAGCCCTGGGGGAAGTCCCGGTGGGCGCGGTGCTGGTGTCGGACGGTGAAATCATTGGCCGTGGCTACAACTGCCCGATCAGCGGCAGCGACCCCAGCGCCCACGCCGAAATGGTAGCGATCCGTGCGGCGGCCCAGGCGCTGAGCAATTACCGGTTGCCGGGCAGCACCCTGTACGTGACGTTGGAGCCCTGCAGCATGTGCGCCGGGCTGATCGTCCACTCACGTATTGCCCGGGTGGTGTATGGCGCCCTGGAGCCCAAGGCGGGGATTGTGCAGAGCCAGGGGCAGTTCTTCACCCAGGGTTTTCTCAATCATCGGGTGCTGTACGAAGGCGGGGTATTGGCCGAAGAGTGCGGCACGGTGCTGAGCGAGTTCTTCAAGGCGCGTCGAGCGCGCTGAGCTCAAACGCGTCCGCGGTTTTCGCGAGCAAGCCGGCTCCTACAAAAAACCGTAGGAGCCGGCTTGCCGGCGAAGAGGCCCTTGAGCCTTGTGCCGCTCTGGTGGACGCCTTCGCTGGCAAGCCAGGTCCTACAGGGGGAGGGTGGCGTTATTTTTTGGCGACAATCACTGCCCGCATCGGCGCCGGCAGGCCCTCGATGGTCTTGCTGTGGTCGTTGGGATCGAGGAAGTCGCTCAGGGACTGATACTTCATCCACTCGGTGCCGCGCTGTTCCTCGATGCTGGTCACGCTGACATCCACACAGCGCACGTCGCTGAACCCGGCGCGCCGCAGCCACAGTTCCAGGGCCGGCACCGAGGGCAGGAACCAGACGTTGCGCATCTGCGCATAGCGGTCTTCCGGCACCAGCACCTGGTGCTGATCACCTTCCACCACCAGGGTTTCCAGCACCAGCTCACCGCCCTTGACCAGGCAGTCCTTGAGCGCCAGCAAGTGCTCGATAGGCGAGCGGCGGTGGTAGAACACCCCCATGGAAAACACCGTGTCGAAACCTTCCAGGTTGGCCGGCAGGTCCTCGAAGGGGAACGGCAGGTGCCACACCGACGGCTCCGACAGGTAGCGCTGGACCGCCTGGAACTGGCAGAAGAACAGCCAGTTGGGGTCGACACCGATCACGCTGTGGGCACCCGCGCCGAGCATGCGCCACATGTAGTAGCCATTGCCGCAGCCGACATCGAGGATGCGCTTGCCTTTCAGGTCCAGGTGCGGGGCGACCCGCGACCATTTCCAGTCCGAGCGCCATTCGGTATCTACGTGCACACCGAACAGATCGAACGGCCCCTTGCGCCATGGCGACAGGCCCATCAGCGCAGAGCGCATCTGTACTCGGGTGGCCTCGTCGCAGTCGCAGTCCAGGCTCAGGCCATTGACCAGGTCGATCTCAGTGGGCTGGATCTTCGGCAGTGCATCGAGGGCGCTTTGCCAGCGCTCCAGGTCGCCGTGGCCTTTGTCCATCTTGGTATCGAGCTGGGCTTGCAGGCCGCTGGCCCATTCGGCCAGGGGCGTGCCCGCCATACGGCGAGCGAGGGGGGACAGATCAATCATGGCAAGGCAATCAACGAGGCAAAATTAAGACACTGGAACCACGGCACGACTTTCGAGAACCCGGCAGCCAGCAGGCGTTCGCGGTGTTCTTCGAGGCTGTCGGGCTTCATGACGTTTTCGATGGCGCTGCGTTTCTGGGCAATTTCCAGTTCGCTGTAGCCGTTGGCGCGTTTGAAGGCGATGTGCAGGTCGGTGAGCAGTGCGTGTTCCTCGCTGTCGTTGAAGCGCAGCTTCTCCGAGAGGATCAGCGCACCACCGGGCAGCAGCGACTGGCGGATGCGCCCGAGCAAGGCCAGGCGCTGCGCTGGAGCAATGAACTGCAGGGTGAAGTTCAACGCCACCACCGAGGCCGGCTGAAACTCCAGGGCCAGGATGTCAGCCTCGATCACCTCGACCGGCAGCAACTCCTGGAACATCGAGTCCTGGCCGTTGAGGTATTCCCGGCAGCGCTCGACCATGGCTGCCGAATTGTCCACGGCGATTACCCGGCAGCCGTCGCTGCGCACATGGCGGCGCAAGGCCTGGGTCACCGCGCCGAGGGAGGCGCCGAGGTCGTAAAGCGCACTGTGGGGCTGGGCGAACTGCGCCGCCAGGACCCCGAGGTTCTCGACAATGGTCGGGTAACCCGGCACCGAGCGCTTGATCATGTCCGGGAAGACCCGCACCACATCCTCGTTAAAGGCGAAGTCGGGCACCTGGGGCAGGGGCTGGGCGAAAAGGCGGTCGGGTTCTTTGCTCACGGCGGTTCCGGCGATGGAGATAAAAAGAGGGCGGCATTGTAGCCGCTGGCGCCGGTGGCGATAAGGCCCGAAGGGCCTTCAGGGGGGCGAGGGCGACACAAGGTGTGGTGCTGTTCGCCGGCCAGCCGGCTCCTACGGATTGTAGGGACCGGCCTGCCGGCGAAGCGGGGTCAGCGCGGCTTCTGGCGGAACGCCGAAGCGGCGATGCCCCACTGGCCCAGCCAGTAGAAAATGATGATGAGGTAGGGCACGGCATCGAAGGCCAGCACAAAGCGGCTGATGCCGATCAGGCTGTCGGAGAAGGCGAAGCTCAAGGCGCCCAGGGCCGCCAGCAGCGCCGAGCGCTTGGGCACCTCTGTGCCTAGGCGCGCCAGGGCCCGCCAGAGCATGGCGCTGATGGTCAGGGCGTAGACGATCACCGGGATCAGCAACGGGCCGAGGCCGTGGGATATCAGGATGCCCAACAGCACTGTGCCGATGGCCAGGGCCACCAGCAGCGGTAGCAGGGCCGGGCGCCGGCAATCACTGAGATAGGCCTTGAGATAGGCCAGGTGCGCCACCAGGAAGGCCCCGAGGCCGAACACGAACAGGTCCATGGGCCAGGCTAGCAACACATCGCCCAGTACCGAAAACAGCAGCCCGATAATGACCCAGCGGCGGTAGTCCCCGGGCGGTGCATCGTGCAGCCAGCCCAGCAGGGCGAGTACTGGCAGTGGCTTGACCAGCAGGCAGAGCAGCGTCGCATGTACGCTGACGCCGTAGATGAAGGTGGCGGCGCCCATCAGCGCAAGGATCAGCCAGCCCATGTCAATTGACCGTGATCGAGCAGTCGAAGGCCTTCACCGGGGACTCTTCCGGCGCCCAGGGTTGCTGATAGGTCAGCAACAGCCGGCCGGTACCGCTGGCAAAGGCCTGGAAGCGCCAGCTCGAGTGCCCACCGCTGCCCACCAGGCCGGTGTCGTCGGGGTTGTTGTAGACCTCGGGGCTGACCTTGCGCAGGATGCCGCCGGCCGAGTCCTGGATCGCCCAGCGATAACCTGTGGTGGGGTTGCTCGGTAGGGTGACGATCAGGTTTTGCCCGTTGTGCAGTTGCAACGGACATTCACTCTGGTTCTCCACCGTGACGTTTTGCTTGGGCTGGCTGGCGCAGGCAGTTAGCAGGGCAAGGCTGAACAGGGCAAGCAGGCGAGTTACGGGCATGGGGCAGGAGGCTCCGATCATTCATGACGAACGGCGAGCATAACTGAAGATGTTGCGAAGTGTGGGGAGGGGAATAGAGGTTGGCCGTTATGACCTCTTCGCCGGCCAGCCGGCTCCTACAGCTTGGCAGCTATAGGCGTCGGCTTGCTGGCGAATGGGCTTAGAACAGCACTTTGGCCACGTCGGCGAAACGCTTGGCGAAGTGCACGGTGATGCCTTCCTTGAGGTAGTCCGGCAGCTCTTCGAAATGCCCGCGGTTGGGTTCCGGCAGGATCAGCTCGTGGATCTTCTGCCGCCGCGCCGCGATGACTTTCTCACGCACCCCGCCAATCGGCAGCACGTGGCCAGTGAGGGTCAGCTCGCCGGTCATGGCCACGCCTTTTTTCGGCGGCTGGTTGCGTGCCAGGGACAGCAGCGCGCTGGCCATGGTCACCCCGGCGCTGGGGCCGTCCTTGGGCGTAGCGCCTTCCGGCACGTGCAAGTGGACGAAGGCTTCGTCGAAGAACTTGCTGTCGCCACCAAACTGCTTGAGATGCGAACTGACGTAGCTGTAGGCGATCTCCGCCGACTCCTTCATCACATCTCCCAGTTGTCCGGTGAGCTTGAAACCCCGGTTGAGGGTGTGAATCCGCGTCGCCTCGATAGGCAGGGTGGCGCCGCCCATGCTGGTCCAGGCCAGGCCAGTGATGACTCCGGTGCCGCTCAGTAGCTGCTCATTGCGGAACACCGGCATGCCCAGGGACGCTTCCAGGTCCTTGGGGCCGATCTTGATGCTGGCATCGGGTTCGTCCAGTAGCTTGACCACGGCCTTGCGCACCAGTTTGCCCAATTGCTTTTCCAGCTGGCGCACCCCGGCTTCCCGGGCGTAGCCGTCGATCACCGAGCGCAGGGCGCTGTCGCTGATGCTCAGGCTGTTCTTGGCCACACCGGCCTTCTCCAGTTGCTTGGGCCACAGGTGGCGCTTGGCAATGGCGAGTTTTTCCTCGGTGATGTAGCCCGCCAGGCGAATCACTTCCATGCGGTCAAGCAATGGCCCGGGAATCGAATCCAGGGTGTTGGCGGTGCACACGAACAGGACCTTGGACAGGTCCATGCGCAGGTCCAGGTAGTGGTCGAGGAAGTCGACGTTCTGCTCCGGGTCGAGAGTCTCCAGGAGGGCCGACGCGGGATCGCCCTGGTAGCTCTGGCCCATCTTGTCGATCTCGTCGAGCATGATCACCGGGTTCATCACCTCCACTTCCTTCAACGCCTGCACCAGCTTGCCCGGCTGGGCGCCAATGTAGGTGCGGCGGTGGCCCTTGATCTCGGCTTCGTCGCGCATACCGCCGAGGCTGAAGCGATAGAACGGCCGTCCCAGGGATTCGGCGATGGATTTGCCGACGCTGGTCTTGCCGACCCCGGGTGGGCCCACCAGCAGCACAATGGAGCCACTGATCTCGCCTTTATAGGCACCCACCGCGAGGAATTCGAGAATCCGATTCTTGATGTCGTCGAGCCCTGCGTGATGCTTGTCCAGCACCTTGCGCGCGTGCTTGAGGTCGAGTTTGTCGTCGCCGTAGACACCCCATGGCACTGCGGTGGCCCATTCCAGGTAGTTGCGGGTAACGGCGTATTCCGGCGAGCCGGTCTCGAGGATCGACAGCTTGTTCATTTCCTCTTCGAGGCGTTTCTGCGCCTGAGGTGGCAGGACCTTGCCCTGCAGGCGTTGCTCGAACTGTTCCAGGTCGGCGCTGCGGTCATCCTTGGTCAGTCCCAGCTCCTGCTGGATCACCTTGAGCTGTTCCTTGAGGAAGAACTCGCGCTGGTGCTCGCCGATCTTGCGGTTGACCTCGGCGGAAATCTCTTTCTGCAAGCGCGCGACTTCAACTTCCTTGCGCAGCATCGGCAAGACTTTTTCCATGCGCTTGAGCATTGGCACGCAGTCCAGCACTTCCTGCAGCTCGCTGCCGGTGGCGGAAGTCAGGGCGGCGGCGAAGTCGGTCAAGGGCGACGGGTCATTGGGGCTGAAGCGGTTGAGGTAGTTCTTCAGCTCTTCGCTGTACAGCGGATTGAGCGGCAGCAATTCCTTGATCGCATTGATCAGCGCCATGCCGTAGGCCTTGACCTCGTCGGTGGGCTCGCTGAGCTGGCGCGGGTATTCGACCTCCACCAGGTAGGGCGGACGATGGTGCTTGAGCCAGGTACGGATGCGCACCCGGGTCAGGCCCTGGGCGACGAATTGCAACTTGCCGTTTTCGCGGCTGGCGTGATGAACCTTGACCAGGGTGCCGTATTCCGGCAACGCGGAAGTATCGAAGTGCCGCGGGTCTTCCTGGGGGGTGTCCATGAAAAACAGGGCAAGGGAGTGGTGATCGGATTTGCTCACCAGTTCCAGGGTTTCGGCCCAGGGTTCTTCGTTGACGATGACCGGCAGCACTTGTGCTGGAAAGAACGGCCGATTGTGAATTGGAATGATGTAGACCTTGTCCGGCAGATTCTGCTCGGGCAGGGCCAGGTCGGTGCCATGGGCCGTCGATTGTTCGGTATTTTCCGGATCGATGTACTCACGCGGATCTTCGGGAAATTCTTGCTGGTCGCTCATGGAGGCTCCTGCGCGATGGTCTATGCAAGTTAGATGGGGCAGGTCATGGCGGGTTTCAATGGGAAACTGGTTTCAGCATTTTTCTGGAACGCCAAAAAGTCTGCCCGAGGCACTTTCAGGTATGGCGCAGACGGTGTTCCAGCGGATATCCGCGTAGGGTTTTGCGCTCAGTCCGGGCGTGCCGAGCAGGTCTTCTGAGAGCGTTTGAAGTGTCCGTCTGATACGAATTGTCAATAAAATGACTGAGGTAACACCTGTTTTATTGCGTGATCTTCTGTTGGTTGAGGATTAATCTGAGTGCCAGTCATGCTGGAATGAGACTGGCATTTATTTGACGCGCGCATTCAGCTTCTCTTGAGGGATGGGTATGAAGAACGGACTTTTCAGCTCCCGGCGGCGGCCATCCGCGCAGTCGTTTTCAGTTTTTTTCGTGCCATCGGAGTTGTCGAGAGCAACCTTATGAAGTGGCGCCGAACCTTCCAGGCGAGGATTGTCGGGGTGTTGGCGCTGTTGTTGCTGGTGCTGATCGGAGCGGTGTATTTCGCGGTCAAGACCGCCACCACCCAGGCGGTGGAGAAGCAGGCACAGCTGCAGTTGAAAATCGGCACCCGGGTATTTGAGCGTCTGCTGGATCTGCGGGGCCGCAACTTGCAATACGGGGTCGACTGGCTGGTGGTGGATTCGGAGTTTCGCCGTGCGGTGCTCAGTGGCAAAGCGGTGGATATCCTCGCGGCCCTGGCTCAACACAGCGGCGGTATCCGTTCCAGCGAGATGTTTGTGCTCAGCCCCGAGGGGCGGGTTATCGCCAGCACCCTGGCGGACATTGTCCGAGACCAGCATTTTCCCTACGACCAGGCCCTGCGCCGAGCCCTGCGACACAACACCCATATGCTGTTCGTTGCGATCAAGGGCCGCCCCTACCTGCTGGTCCAGGGGGAAGTGCTGGATTCGCTACCTATCGCCCGGGTGGTCATGGGCTTTCCCATGGACGAGTTGTTCGCTCGAGAGCTGCGCTCCATGAGCAACCTGGAAGTCTCATTCCTGACCGTTGATGGCCCACATCCCGGGGAGCTGTTCAGTACCCAGCCGGAGTTCTTCTGGACACCGATCATTCGCGTTTTGAGTGACTCCCTATGGCAGTCCTTGCCAGAATTGAGCGAAACCCATGGCCAGCGGTTTCTCAACCAGGCACTGCAATTGGCCAACACCGGCGATCGTGACGACCCGCGGGTCATGGCCTTGTTGCAAAGCCCCCTGGAGCAGGCACTGCAAGCGTTTGCGCCGCTGGATCGGGAGTTCTTGTGGATTGCCATGGTGGCGCTGGTGGTCTCGCTGGCCGGAGCCTTGTTCATGGCCCGAAGGGTCTCGCGCCCCCTGGAAGACCTGGCCCAGGCGGCGCGACGTATCGGTGCCGGCAATTATCAGGCGCCGGTAACCGTCAAGCGCAGCGATGAGTTCGGGGTGCTGGCGGATGCCTTCAACGCCATGCAAAGCGCCATTGCCTCTCGCGAACGTCAGTTGGCACATAACGCCCTGCATGATGCGCTGACGGGGCTGCCCAACCGCGCCTTGGCCATCGAGCGTCTGAGCAAGGCCATCGCCGTCCGGCGCAATGTGGTGCTGCTGTACTTGGGGATCGACAACTATCGGGCGATCAACGAAGGCTTCGGCAGGGAAGGGCTGGAGCAGATGATGGGCGAGCTCAGCCGGCGGCTGCGCGAAGTGCTGTCCCAGGGGGACACGGCGGCGCGGATCACCGCCAGTGAATTCCTCCTGTTGCTGGAAAACACCGAGCTCGACGGTGCCATTGTCATGGCTGACCGGCTGCATGGCTTGCTGAGCCGACCGCAACTGATTCAGGGGGATGAAGTCCGACGCCAGATCTGCATGGGGGTGGCGGTTTATCCCGCCGATGGCCAGTCTGCCGAGGAACTGATCAGCCGTGCGGCCATTGCCCGCCATGATGCCTCGCTCAAGCCCGGCTATCTGCAGATCTACCAGCAGGACCGCGATCTGGCCCATCAACGGCAGATCAGCCTGATTCGCGATTTGCGTCGCGCTGCCGCAGAGGGTGAACTGTTTCTGTTGTATCAGCCCAAGCTCGACCTGCGCCGGGATTACCTGCATCAGGCTGAAGCCCTGCTGCGGTGGCAGCACCCGGTGTTTGGCGTGGTCTCGCCGGCGGAATTCATTCCCCTGGCCGAACGTACCGGCAGCATGCACAGCCTGACGTCCTGGGTCATCGAGGCCTGCATTCGCCAGTTGGCGGAGTGGAATCGCCGGGCCTTGCCGGTGCGCTTGTCACTGAACATCTCCGCCAGCGACCTGGAGGGCGATGGCCTGGATGCCCGCGTCAGCGATTTCCTCGAGCGCTATCAGGTGGCGGCCGAGCAACTGGTGTTCGAGATCACCGAGAGCGCAATCATGCGCAATCCAGAGCAGTCGCTGGCGGTGCTGCAGAAGTTGCGAGGCTGTGGCATCAGCCTGTCGGTGGATGACTTCGGCACGGGCTATTCATCCCTGGCGCAGTTGCAACGCTTGCCGGTGCAGGAACTGAAGATCGATCAGTCGTTTATCCGCAACCTGGACGAGACCAGCGGCGATGCGGTGATCGTGCGTTCGACCATTGAAATGAGCCACAAGCTGGGGCTCAAGGTCGTGGCTGAAGGGGTGGAGTTCGAGCATTGCCTGAAGCTGTTGGAAAGCTGGCACTGCGACACGGTACAGGGTTACCTGATCAGCCGGCCATTGCCGACCGAAGCCTTTGAACGTTGGTTGTTGCAGTCCCGGGTGCCGAGCTGAGGGGCAGGATGGCCGGCCGGGACATGCCGGCCGGCGTCCGAAGCCTGTCGTTCAGGGGACGGCAGACTCGGCCTTGGTCAGCAGGCTGTGCAGTTCCGGCTCGATGCCTTCTTCACTCAGGTTGTCCATGATTTCCAGGATACAGGGCGCGTAGCGCTGCTCGATGACCGCCTCCGCCCAGTCCAGTTCATAGATCGCCATGACCCGTACATCCAGGTAGGGCGAATCCGCCAACAGGCGTTTCAACAACTTGATGGCTGGCGCTGTGCGCAGCTCCCCGAGGGACACCGCACAGCGGTGCTGCCAGTACTCGGGTCGTGACAACAGCGTCTCGCCGAGCCGCTGCCACTGCGCCAGGGTAAAGGCCTGGAGCACTCCCTTGGCCACCTGTTCGGTGGTGTATTCGTTCCAGTTGGCGGCTTCCGAGTCACCAAACCAGTGTTGTAGCCGATCGAACAATTCATCACGTTTATCCGTATTCATGATGTTTTTCTCCTGCTTGGGGCGGCCGCGCCAGCACGCTGTTCCTGGCGTGCCGCCCGATGCCATGGCGTTTATACAGGCGTGCCGAGTCCGATGCTGCCTCATTTACGGCAGGCTTCCCAGTGTTAACCGCATGGCAGGGTAAACAACGGATGAGCGTGCTGGTGCTCGCTATCGGCAATTGGCTGGGCGCTATCCCGGTTTACCAGGCCCCGGCGAACTTTACTGCCGCCGCCGCCCGGGAAGGCACCTTCAGGGTATGGAGCAACGAAGACACATGGATGCGCACGGTGAACGGCGAGATATCCAGCTCACGGGCGATTTCCTTGTTGGTCTTGCCCTGGGCGATCAGACGCAGTACTTCCTGCTGCCGAGTGGTCAACTGGCTCAGCTCGGCGCCGGCATCCAGGGGCAGCAGGAGGCCGGAAGGGGCGTACTTGACCAGCACTTCGCCCTGGCGAATGGCCAGGATGGCTTGGCCGATCTCCTCCGGGGAGATGCTCTTGCCGATGTAGCCATCGGCGCCGGCAGCCATGACTTCGCCGATCAGCTGCTGTTTGTCGACCATCGACACCACGATGATCGAGGTGCGCGGCAATTGCCGGCGCAAGTCGGCAATCATGCTCACGGAGGTCAGCCCGGGAAAGCGCAGGTCGAGAATCAGCGAGTCTGGCTCCTCGCCGCTCCTGGCCAGCTCCAGCACGGCGGGCAGATCACCGGCCTCTTCGAGCACGGCTTCGGGCAGCAGACGCTGGATGGTGCGCAGCATGCCCTCGCGAAACAGCGGGTGGTCGTCGGCGACGATAATCCGGCACGTCATGTGTTGAAACTCCTTGAAGCATCCATTTCTGTGAGCATGCTAACTTGGCGCGCGGTGTTGTAACGGCCCGCTGGTCGTGTCCGGGATGCTGTGGTGCAGAGGGGCAAAAAACCATGGCAACGCATATTGCACAAGGAGGTGATTGGATGAAAGTTGAGAAGGACAGCGAGCTCGACCAGGCCACCCTGCGGATCATCGTGGCCGGTTGCGCCCTGGTCTGGTTTGGCTTGATCGGCTTTCTGCCGGGGCAGAATGTCGATACCTATGTGCCGGTGATTATCTATATTTCCTTGTTCATGCTGGGTTCGATCGTCCTGCGCGTGGCCATTGCCCGCTGGCCCGGGCACTATCCGGCGCGGCGCATCCTGGGCATGGTCTACGACTACAGCGGTACCTGTTACGGCCTGGTGATGGGCGGAGAGGGGGCGTTGCCGATCTATGCGGTGATGGTCTGGGTCAACCTGGGCAATGGCATGCGCTTTGGCTCGCGCTACCTGGCCATCGCCACGGTTCTGGCGCTGTTCGCGCTGTTTGTGGTCTACCTGCTGACCCCGTTTTGGCAGGCTCAGCCCTACATGGTGCTGATGCTGATGATCACCAGCACGGTGATTCCGGTGTACGCCCATATCCTGCTCAAGCGTACCCGCCTGGCTTCGGAAGAAGCCATTGCCGCGAACCTGGAAAAGTCTCGCTTCCTGGCCCAGGCCAGCCACGACCTGCGCCAGCCGATCCACTCCATTGGGTTGTTTACCGCGTGCCTGCGTGAAGCCAACCTGGGCGTTGATGAGCGGCGCATGGTGGATAACATCGACCGTTCGCTGCTCAACGTGTCGCAGTTGTTCCGTTCGATCCTCGATCTCTACACCCTGGATAACGGGCGGGTGCAACCCAAGTACGAAACCGTGCACCTGGGCGAATTGCTGCGCGATCTGGTGCGTCAGAACACTGAAGCGGCGCGCTGGGCCGGTGTTGAACTGCGGCTGCGGCCTTGCAGCCATTGGGTGCGGGTTGACCCGGGGCTGTTGGCGACCATGGTGCAGAACGTGCTGTCCAACTGCTTCAAGTACGCGGCGGAACGGCCGGTGCTGATTGGCGTGCGCCGGCGTGGCCAGGGCCTGGCCATCGTCATCTATGACCAGGGCCGGGGGATTGCCGAGGAGCATCTGCCGAAGATCTTCGATGAGTTCTACCGGGTTCGCCAGGTGCGCGACAAGGACGTTGAAGGCGTGGGCCTGGGGTTGTCCATCGTCAAGCGCCTGGGGCAACTGATCGACCTGGAGGTGACGATCAGCTCGCGGCTTGAGCGGGGCACTGCGGTATCTCTGCATGGCCTGCCACTGGCTGCACCACAGCAACTGCGCAATCGTGACGAAGCCCTTCAGAGCGGCCTGTTGACCGGATTGCGGGTCTGCCTGGTGGAAGATGACCGCAACGTGCTGCTGGCCACCTCGGCGCTGCTTGAGCGCTGGGGGTGTGTGGTCCAGGCGGAGTCGAGCGGAGAGGATCTGCTGACCGACTGCGACATCATCGTCGCCGACTACGACCTGGGTACCCGCGCCTCGGGTATCGAATGCATCGACAGCATTCGCCAGCAGCGGGGCTGGGAAGTGCCGGCGCTGATCATCACCGGGCACGACATCGAAAAAATCCACGCCGCGCTGCACGACCGCAACATTGCCATCCTGTCCAAGCCGGTACGCCCGGTGGAACTGCGCAGCACCTTGCGTGCCCTGCGCGAGACACCAATGGCATCCACTCACAGGGCCGCGGTGCAAGAGGCCGCTACCAGGTCCGGCATGGGATAAGCAGGGGATAGTTGGTCATGGTCAGTTTCTTGTTCTCGCCGCTGGCGAGTTCAACGAAGTCGTCGAGCATCCCCGAGTTCGAAGAGGTCGAACTGCGCTCGGTGTAGTAGTGGGTGGTTACCGGCCCGTAGTTGGTGTTGCTCTGCCCGGTGCCCACGTACTCGTTCCAGCGGCTGGTGCCATACACCATGTCCTGGCCCTGGACGAAGTACCGACCGGGCTGCAAGCCGCTGAACTGGAAGATGCCGTTGCCGTTGGTCCGGGTCACCCGGTGCACGGCCACGGCCTCGGGGACCATGCTCACCGGTGCGCCTTCGGGTTGGGACGCGCGCAACTTATGCCAGGCCTGCAAGTGCGGGGTGACCGGGTAGAGATAGATCTTGACGTCGCGGCTGTCCTCGATGCCGTCGTTGCCAACGATGCAGAACTTGCCGGTGAGCGTTGCGCTGCCGGGTTGCAGGGCGGCGCGCGCGGCCTGGGTGTCGAAGGGGGCGTCGGGGTACTGCACGGTGGAAATCTTGACCGGCGGGTATTCGTCCAGGGTTCGTCCCTGACGCGGCGCGCAGGCACTCAAGGCACAGGCGAGCAGGAGCGTGCCTGCCACCATGAAGAAGCGAGAGTTCATGGGTTCAAAACCTTTGAAGAAATTGCAGTGTTCGCGTGACATAGCCCTGCCATGGTGCAGGTGCCGGTGGTCGCCGCGAACCTGGGGGCTAGCTGTTTACTGCTTGGTGCACTGAGCCGGCAGCGCTACCACTCCGCCCATGCTGGCGAAGGCGACCATGCCACCGCTGGGCAATACGCAGTCGTATGCGCCGTTGCTGGTGCTGGCGGTGAAGTAGGTCTGGGAGGCGTCGCTGCGCACGTTAGAGACCGTATTCACGGGCTTGCCGAGGGTGGTCTGGGCGCGGTTCTTGAGGTCGTCGTTGCTGGGCTTGGCGATGGCGCAACCGCCCAGGGCGAGGGCCAGGACGCTGAGCAGGGCAAGGGGACGGACGTTGGAGTGGAGTTTCATGATGAGTCTTCCTTGGTGTTGTTGTGCTTTTTACGGCGCAGCCGCTCCCGACACCGCACAACGGCGGTGTTGGGGAGAACGGGTGGTTGGTTGGCACTATATCGCCGGGATGGGGGAGGGTCGATTAGCACAAATGGGCTAATGTCGCTTTGCAATTACGGGGCGGAGGGAGTGGTGATCAGGGCTGCCTGATGGGACCGACTGCGCGGTCCCGGATCGGGGTCAGGTCAGCAGTTGTTCCTGCAGGCGGCGGCCGAGCACGTCCAGCAGGTCGCAGCCGTCGCGCAGGGGGATGACGCACAGTTGGGCGAAATCCTGGAGCAGGGCCGGGTTGCTCTGGAGGTTGTCGTGGCTGGCGATGTTTTCCAGCAACTGGGTGGCCGCGCGGATGCGGTAGGCGGCGGCTTCGTGGAGCGCGTCCAGTGGCGCCTGGGTATCCACCAGCAGGGCGGGGATGTTGTAGTCGTTGCTGGTGAGGGGCATGTAGCGTTGCTCCGGCTGGTCAGCGGCGTTGTTGTTCATTGCTTGGGTCCCTCTCGCAGGAGTCGGAATGGCCACTAGGTGGCGTTGTGTACGCCTAACGAGATAGGGGCTTCCACACCCTGTCACGGTCTTGCCGGTGACAGGTCAGACCTTAGAGGCTGAGCCTTTGATGGACAAGGTGATGCGATTCGACGCAGGTTGTAGGAGTTTTCGGTGACCGCCCTTTGAGGGGCTGCTGGTCGAGCAAGATCAAACGCCAGGCACCTTGTAGGAGCCGGCTTGCCGGCGAACAGGCCCGCGAATGATGCATCGCCCTGGCGGACGCCTTCGCTGGCAAGCCAGCTCCTACGGGGAGTGCGAACGGCACAAAAAAAGGCGGCTACCCCAAGGTAGCCGCCCCTTTCATCCCTGCCGGTAGAGCTTATTCCGCCAGTTTGTAGGCAATGATGTAGTCGCCCATCTTGGTGCCCAGGGAGCCATGGCCGCCCACAACCACCAGGACGTACTGCTTGCCATCCTTGCCGGTGTAGCTCATCGGCGTGGCCTGGCCGCCCGCTGGCAGGCGGGATTTCCACAGTTCCTTGCCGTTTTTCACGTCATAGGCGCGGATGTACTGGTCCAGGGTGCCGCTGAGGAAGCCCACGCCACCACCAGTGACCATGGAACCGCCCATGCTCGGCACGCCCATCGGCAGGCCAATCGGGATCGGCGAGCTGTCACGGCTGGTGCCGTTCTTGTGCTTCCACACCACTTTGTTGGTGGTCAGGTCGATACCGGCCACGTAGCCCCAGGCCGGCGCCTGGCACGGTACGCCGAGCGGCGACATGAACGGGTGCATGATCACCGCGTAAGGCGCGCCAGTGTTGGGTTGCACGCCCGAGGTCTCGCTTTCGCGCTTGCTGCCGGCAGCCACTTCGGCTTGAGGCACCAGCTTGGAAACGAAGGCCATGTAGTTCGGGCTGGTGAACAGCAGTTGGCGCACTGGGTCCAGCGAGACGCTGCCCCAGTTGAACACGCCGACGTTACCCGGGTAGATCAGGCTGCCCTGCACCGACGGCGGGGTGTATTGCCCCTCGTAGCGCAGTTCCTTGAACTGGATGCGGCACAGCATCTGGTCGAATGGGGTCGCGCCCCACATGGCTTTTTCGTTCAGCGGCGGTGGCAGCAGGTTCAGGTCCGAGCGGGCCTGGGTCGGTGCACTGTGGTCGCCTTCGACAGCACCGGTCGGAGCCGGCACTTCCTGGATCGGCACGATCGGGGTGCCGTCACGACGGTCCAGTACATACAGGCTGCCTTGCTTGGTCGGCTGAATCAGCGCTGGCTTTACGCCGTTCGCGGTCTTCATGTCGAGCAGGGTCGGCTGGCTGCCCACGTCCATGTCCCACAGGTCGTGGTGAGTGAACTGGTAGTTCCAGCGCAGCTTGCCGGTATCGATGTCCAGGGCCACGGTGCCGGCGCTGAATTTCTCGGAGGTGGGGGTACGGTCGCCACCCCACTGGTCAGGCATCTGGTTGCCCAGTGGCAGGTAGACCAGGCCCAGTTTCTCGTCGACGCTGGCCAGGGACCACATGTTCGGCGAGTTGCGGGTGTAGGTCTTGCCTTCTGGCAGTGGGGTGGTTTCGTCGGGGTTGCCGGCGTCCCAGTTCCATACCAGGTGACCGTCATGCACGTCGAAGGCGCGGATTACGCCGGACGGCTCGTTGGTCGATTCGTTGTCGGTGACGTGACCGCCGATGATCACCAGGTTGCGGGTGATGGCGGCTGGCGAGGTGGAGTAGTAGCCACCCGGGGTGAACGTGCCGATACCGGCTTTCAAGTCCACTGCGCCTTTGTTGCCGAAGTCTTCACAGACCTTGCCGGTGTCGGCGTTGATGGCGATCAGGCGCGCATCGGCGGTTGGCAGGAACAGGCGACGCGGGCAGCTGGCGGTAATGGCCTGGCCGGCTGGAGACAGGCTGGCCGGCTGGCTGATGGCGTCGGACTGTGCGTAGTTGGCTTCGTCGTAGTACGACACGCCACGGCAGGTCATGTGCGCCCAGCCACGGAAGTCATCGCCGTTGGGGCCCTGGATTTGTGGGTCGAAGCGCCAGATTTCCTTGCCGGTATCCGGGTCAAGGGCCAGCACCTTGCTGTGGGCGGTGCAGGCATAGAGCATGCCGTTGACCTTCAGCGGGGTGTTCTGGTTGGTGATTTCCACCGGGTCCTTGGCAGTCGGCATGTCACCGGTGCGGATGCGCCAGGCTTCCTGCAGCTTGCCGATGTTGGCCGGGGTGATCTGTTTCAGCGGCGAGTAGCGGTCGCCGAATTCGGTACGACCATAGGCCTGCCATTCACCGTCGGGCATGGCCGGCGCGGTGCTGGTCATGTCGGTGCTATCGCGGCCCAGGTCACCGGAGATTTCCCCCAGGTGGGTGAACTGGCTGCCAATGGCGGCGCCACCGGCCAGAACCACGGCCACGCTCAGGGCTGCGGTGCCCATGGGGGCCGGGCCATCGCGCAGCAGCGGGCGGCGGAACCAGGGCAGCAGCAGGACCACGCCGAGAGCGAACCACAGCGACAGGCGTGGCACCAGTTGCCACCAGTCCAGGCCAATTTCCCACAACGACCAGACGGTGCTGGCAAACAGCACCAGGGCGTAGAGGCCCAGCGCCGCGCGTTTACCGGCCAGCAGCAGGAGGCCGGTCAACGTCAGGCCGATACCGGCCAGGACGTAGTACAGCGAACCGCCGAGCATGCTCAGCTTGATCCCCCCGGCCAGCAAGGCCAGGCCCATTAGCAGCAGCAAGATTCCGAGCAGGCTTGGCAGCAAGCGGCTCGGGCTTGAAGCACCCTCAGTGCTCATAGTGTGGTTCTCCGTGACGTTTAGAGTGTTCCCGCGCATGTTCACTGTAGATGACGATCAGGCGCGGACTTGGTTCAGCGAAAAAGTGTTGGGCGAGTCGTTTTGGTGCCGTTGGGCCTCAGAACGAACTCTGGATCTTGATCCCGCCGATCAGCGCATCATCCACCTGGCTGACGCCGCCGGGGTGGCGGATGTACTGCAGGTTGGGGCGCACGGTCAGCCAGTTGGCCAGGTGCACGCCGTAGTACAGTTCGGCGCTGTATTCGGTGTCCTGGGGTGGCAGGTAGCCTGGGTTGTCGTAGTCGTAGATTGCCCGGGCCTGGTTGCTGGCCTGGGCATTCTTGCGGAACGCCGGGTTGACGTGGACCCGGGCCAGGGCGAAGCCGATGTCGTCTTTCGCTCGGGCATCGAACAGGCCCTTGTAGACCAGGCCGGCCTGGACGTAGTTGTCGATGGCGTTGGTTTTCTTGTCATGCGCGGTGGCATTGGCGAACAGGCTCAGGCCGCGGGAATGATCGCTGGCGACGCTGGTGACTTGCTGCTGGACCCCGAGCCACAGGCCGTGCTTGCTCGAACTGCTGCGGTAGGCCTCGCCACTCAGAGCAGCAGGCTGGCCGTTGCGGTCCTTGTAGACATCGCTGGCCTTGGCGCTGCTGTAGTAGTAACCGGCGCGGTATTCCCCTGCCAGGCCGTTGAGCTTGGGTGTCCACACCAGTTCCACCGGCACTACCGTGCCCTGGGTACCGCTGCCGCTGAGTTTGAAGCCGTTGTCACGGTCCAGGTTCGACGGGTTTTGTTCATAGGCACCGATCTGCGCGTACACCTCGGGAGTCAGGTGATATTTGACCCGCAGTGCCCACTGGCTGACGGGCCAGTTGTACCAGATGCCGCCGGCCCAGTTGCCGACCTGGGAGCCACAGAACGCCAGGTTCTGGAAGTCGCAGGGGAAGCTGTTGAAGTCTTCGCCTTCGCCGAAGCGACCGGCCTTGATGTCGAGCTTCTGGTCGAAGAATTTCTGCTGGTACCACATCTGCGTCAGGCGCCAGGTCTGGCCACGGCCCCAGACTTCCTGGGCCGAGGTAAAACCGCCAACCCGTGGGTCGTTGATGCGGTCGTTGCTGATGTTGTCGCCGTCGCGCTTGGTCACCGTCAGTTGGAATTCGGCGTCGTCCCAGCCGAGGATCTTCTGCAGGTCCAGGTGGCTGCCGAAGGCAAACTGGTCGCTGTAGCGCGCGGTGCGGTCATGGTCGTAGCCGCCATGCAGGTTGGCGCCCATTTCACCGACATAGTCGACCTTGAAGTCGTAGCCCTTGTTGGCCAGTTCCGTGCGTGTGCCGTTCCAGTCGCCGAGCATCCATGGTGAGTCGCTGTCGAAGGCCGGTGCGGCCTGGGCGCAGGCGGCAAACCCCAGGGCACTGAGCAGGCTCAGGGTTTTGGGCAGGGCAACGGGAGTCAGGACAGCGCTGTCTTTTAGGCGCTGGAAAATGGGCATAGGCATTCGAGTCAGGTCTTTTTCTAGGAATAGGCAGAAGCAAGGGCAGGCTGCGTGGCCTTGATCACGCTGGATCGAGGCGGCATGCCGCTGATTTCAAAAGGAAAGATGAAGCGTTTCAGCTTCAGGGTGCAAAGGATAAAGCGCTGTCTCATCAAGAGAAAGCGCTTTTATTGACATGAACAGTTTCGGATTCGGTAACAGTCACCGGGTCCAGACGGGTTCAGCGCGGGACGGTGGCCCCGGCGAGGGCGGGCTTGTTCCGGGTATAGCTCAGGGCGAAGTGCGCCACCAGGCCGAAGATCAGCCCCCAGAACGCGGCGGCCAGCCCCAGGAAACTCATGCCCGAGGCTGTGACCAGGAAGGTGATCAGTGCCGCTTCACGCTGTTTCTCATCGGCCATGGCGCCGCTCAGTCCGGCGCTGATGGCGCCGAACAGGGCGAGGCCGGCCAGGGCCGCGATCAGTTCCTTGGGCAGGGCGGCGAACACCGAGGCCAGGGTCGCGCCAAAGATGCCCATGAGGATGTAGAACAGGCCGCAGGCGATTCCGGCGATATAGCGCTTGTCCGGATTTTCATGGGCTTCACGGCCGGTGCAGATAGCTGCGGTTATCGCGGCGAGGTTGATCCCGTGGGAGCCGAAGGGTGCCAGCAGCACCGAGGTGATGGCGGTCCAGGAAATGATCGAGCGCGCCGGGGTGGTGTAGCCGGCGCTGCGCATCACTGCCATGCCCGGCACGTATTGCCCGGTCAGGGTCACCAGGGCCAGGGGCAGGCCGATGTTGATGATGGCGTGCCAGCTCCACTCGGGGGCGATGAACATCGGCTGGGCCACGGCCAGGGTCATCGAGCCAGCATTGAGCTCGCCCAGGCCGGCGGCCACCGCGCAGCCCACTAGCAGCACGGCGAGAATCGCGTAGCGCGGCGACAGGCGCTTGCCCAGCAGGTAGGCGGCGATCATCGCCAGTACCAGGGTCGGTTGCAGGGTGACCGAGGTAAACAGCCCGGCGCCGAAACGGAACAGGATACCCGCCAGCATGGCAGCGGCAATGGCCTTGGGCAGGCGGCTCATGAGCTTGTCGAAAGCCCCGGAAAGCCCGACCACGGCGATGATCAACGAGGCGACGATGTAGGCGCCGATGGCCTGGGGCAGAGATACCGTTGGCAGCATCGACACCAGCAACGCCGCGCCAGGGGTGGACCAGGCGGTAATCACCGGTACTTTCAAGCGCCAGCTGAGCAGCAGGCCGGTGAGGCCGCTGCCGATGGAGATGGCCCAGATCCAGGAGGACACCTGGTCATTGGGCAGATGGGCTTCGCGGGCGGCCTGGAACACGATGATCAACGGGCCGGCGTAGGAAATGATCACAGCGATCAAGCCGGCGATCACGGCGGAGAGGGACAGGTCCTTTCTGAGATTGTGCATGGCATCTCGACTGAGTGGAGGGTGGGAAAGGGATTGATTCGATTAGGTTGGCGGTGATTGAGTGTATTTCAAAAAATTGAATCGATTCAATTGGTCGTTAAGGCAAGGCTCGCTTGAACCAACTGAAAATCTTCTATTTTTCTAAAAAACTTAATGATTAATAAGTACTTATGTTGATCATGAAAAAATCTATCGAATGTTCTGCAGCTTTTTCAGTTGCTCGATTATCAAATAAATGTGTGGATTGAGTCGATTCGAGAGCACGGCAGGCCTGTGATATGCTCCGGTCCACCTCAACGCAGCCGATGGTCATCAGCCTTCATGTGGGTTCCCCAATTAAGCGAGTTCAACCAACCGGTCTACCTGTCCATCGCCGACGCCTTGGCGCGAGATATCAGCAGCGGCTTGTTGAACGATGGTGACCGCTTGCCGACCCTGCGCGAGCTGGCGGTGACCTTGAATGTCACCCCCGGTACCATCAGCCGCGCCTACAGCGAGGCCCAGCGTCGCGGCCTGGTACAGGGCGAAGTGGGGCGTGGCACTTATGTGCTGGCGCAGCCGCCGCAGGTGTTGGCCGAAGGTTCCAGTGCGCCGTCGCTGTCGCTGGGGCAGTCCGAATCCCTGGACCTGTCGATCATCAAGCCCTACAGCGAAACCCTGGAATACTGGCTGCGCGGCGCCCTGGTAGGCATGGCCCGCAGCAGCGATTTCGGTCGCGCCCTGGACTACGCCCCCGATGGCGGCCACCCGGCCCATCGCGATGCCGGGGCGCAATGGCTGCGGCACTCTCTGCCCGAGGCCCATTGGCAGCAGGTAGTGATGACCTCCGGTGCCCAGCATGGGCTGATGGTGGCGATCAGTGCCCTGAGCAACGCTGGTGACCTGGTGCTCTGCGAGTCGCTCTGCTACCCGGGCATCATCTCCGTGGCCCATGGCCTGGAACGGCGCTTGCGTGGCGTGGCGATGGATGAAGAGGGGATGCTTCCCGAAGCCTTGCGCGAGCAGTGCCTGCGGGAGAAACCGGCGTTGCTGGTGTGCGTCGCCAGTAGCCAGAACCCCACCACGGCGATCATGTCGCCAGGGCGTCGGGCGCAGATCGCGGCGATTGCCGAGGAGTTCGACTTCCTCATCATTGATGATGATATCTACGGGTTTCTTGCCACCGATCCCGGGATCAAGCCGCTTTCGGCCTATGCGCCGGAGCGTTCGGTGTACCTCACCAGTTTGTCCAAGGCGATCATGCCGGCATTGCGGGTCGGCTACCTCTACAGCCCGCCGAAGTTGTTGTCGCGCTTGAGTTCGATGGTCCGCAGCAGTGTGTGGATGCCTTCGCCGCTGACCGCGCAGTTGGCCAGCAACGTGATTGTCGAGGGGTTGGATCGCAAGCTGGTGCAGACCCAACGCACTGAAGCCGCGGCGCGCCAGGACATTGCCCGGCAGGTGTTTGCCGGTTTGCAGATCCAGACCCAGCCCCACAGTTATCACCTGTGGTTGACGTTGCCTGAGCCCTGGACTGGCGATGAGTTCGCCACTCTGGCCCGGGCCAACGGAGTGTTGGTGATGAGCGGGACGCAGTTTCAGGTGGAGCGTGGCGCCAGTTCGCGCTGTGTGCGGGTGGTGCTGATGTCGCCCACCACCCAGGACGAGCTGCGCTTTGCCCTGACCCAACTGGCGAGCCTGATCGAGGCCGATCCACGGCGTTATCGCTGAGATCGCTTTCGCCGGCAAGCCGGCTCCTACACGGATCTGTAGGAGCCGGCTTGCCGGCGAAGGGTTTAGAAGGTGGTCCGCAACCCCACTTCCACACTGCGCCCGGCAGCCGGCGCGATATCCCGCAGGATCGAGCTGGCATAGCGCACGGTCTGGTTGGTCAGGTTCTCGCCCTTGACGAAGGCCAGCCACTGGCTGCCACCCACATCGAAGCGATAGCCGGCGCTGGCCCCCAGGGTGGTGTAGCCGTCGGTGCCGCTTTCGTTGTCCGGCACTCGTCCCTGGCTGGCCGCGTGCTGTACATCCAGGCGTGCCTGCCAGCGATCCAGTTCCCATAGCAGGCCGCTGTTCAGGCGTAGCGGGGCAATGCGTGGCAGGTCCTGGCCGTTGTCGAGGTTCTTGGCGCGGGTGTAGTCGCCGGACAGTTCCAGGGCGAACTTGCCATAGGCGCCTTCCCCCAGGCTCCAGCGATCCTGAGCCTCGATCCCGGTGAAACGTGCCCGCACCCCGGAGTAGGCGTATTCGGGAATACCCGACGCGTCTTCTTCGCCTTCATCATTGAGGGTCCGCCCTGTGCCCAGCAGGCCGATGTAGTTGGAGAAGTGGCTGTAGAAAACGCCGACGCTGCCTTTGTGGGTACCGTTGTCGAAGCGCAGGGCCAGGTCACTGGATACGGCCTTTTCCTTGGACAATTTGGCGCTGCCCAGTTCATAGGTGCCGGTGGCGACGTGGGCGCCATTGGCATACAGCTCATAGAAGGTTGGGGCGCGTTCGGTGTAGCCCAGGGTGGCGGCGAGGGACCAGACCGGCGTCAGGGTATAGACCGCGCCGGAGGACAGGCTGCCGGCGGTGAAACTGCTGGACTTGTCGGCCTGGGCGAAGCGTTCGTTACCCTTGCTGTCCGGATCCACGGTGGTGTGTTCCAGGCGACCGCCGAGGCTGAGCTTCAGGCGTTCAGTGGCTTGCAGTTCTTCAAGAATGAACAGCGCGCCGCTGTTGGTATCGGTCTGCGGCACGAAGGCCTCTTCGCCCAGGGCGGAGAACTCGTTGCGATTGACCTGGGCGCCGATCACCCCTTCCAGTGGGCCGAGGGGCTGGTGCCGGGCCTCGACCCGGGCCTCGTAGCCCTTGTTCTTGAAGGTGGTGCCGGTTTCGCCGCCTTCGATCTCGCGGTGTTCATAGTCGGTGTAGCCGGCGTTGAACTTGAGCGAGCTGAACGGGCCCTGGAGGTTGCGCAGTTCCGAAGCGAAGGCGTAGTGGTCCTGCTTCATGCGGATGCGTACGTCCTCTTCGGCGGGGGAGCCGTAGTTGGAGTCGTAGTTGCTGTAGGACAGGCCGGCATAACCGTCGTCCCAGGTGTAGGAACCACCGATGGCACCGCCGTCCTGGCGTCCGTCGCTGTTGCCCAGGCGGCCTTTCTTGCCGTCGCCGTCTTCGCTGGCTGGAGCGTGGCGGCTGCGGGCGTAGCCGGGAATCTTCAGGTCATTGAACTGCCGTGAGTTGGCGTCCAGGTGCAGGGCAAAGGTACCGTCGCCGGCTTCCAGTTTGCCGGCGCTGCTGCGGGTGGTGTCGGCGCCGCCGTAGCGCAGTTCACCGGCCCCATGAATACCCTCGATGGCCTCGGTGGGGATGCGATTGTCGAAGCTGTTGATCACCCCGCCAATGGCGTTGCCGCCGTACAGCAGGGCCGCCGGGCCACGGACGATTTCGATGCGCTCGACGTTGACCGGGTCCAGGGGCACTGCGTGGTCATAGGACAATGACGAGGCATCCAGCGCGCCGACACCGTTCTGCAGGATGCGGATGCGGTCGCCGTCCAGGCCACGAATGATCGGCCGGCTGGCGCCCGGACCGAAGTAGGACGAGGACACGCCTGGCTGTTTGTTCAGGGTTTCACCGAGGCTGCCTTTCTGGTCCAGGGTCAGTTGCTCGCCTTCCAGCACGGTGCTCGGCGCGGCCATTTGCGTGCTGCCCAGTGGGTTGGCGGTGATGACCTGAGGCGCTAGTTCCAGGGCCTGAGCCTGGGAAGCGAGCAGCAAGGCGGCGGACAGCGGCGACAGGCGCCACAGTAAAGAGCGAGAAGGGCGAAGGGTTGAGAGGGACATCGGTCATTCCTTGGCAAGCGTTGCGCAGCGCGCTTTGATTCAAAAAACAGGCGGGACACGGGGGTGTCCAGAATGCGGGTGAGTTGTTATTGATTGATACAATATAACATCTCTTTTATTTCGAAAAGCCAGGAACTTTGCGCTTTTCATGCTTCAACGCTCTGGTCGCCACTGCCGCCCACCCGGTTTGCCCCCGGACCACAAGCACTCAGAACCAGCAGTGGACTTGACCTCGCCACGTCCCTTCGACGCGATGCCGCCCAAGTCGATCGCGCCCTGCGGCAGCGGCTACAGTTACTCAAGCGCTCTGGCGCGGGCGCATGCCCTCGGATAAGGTGCGCGGCTTCCTTTTCTTTCTCCGTTCGAAGGCCTGGCATGACCGACACCCAAACCGACCCGCTGCATGGTGTGACCCTGGAACAGATCCTCAAGGCGCTGGTGGAACACTACGAATGGTCGGGGCTGGCCGAACGCATCGATATCCGCTGCTTCAAGAGCGACCCAAGCATCAAGTCGAGCCTGACCTTCCTGCGCAAGACCCCATGGGCTCGGGAGAAAGTCGAGAAGCTCTACGTCAAACTGCAGCGCACCAAGCGTCCGCTTTAAGGAGTCCCATGGCGGGTATATCGCTGCAGGGGCTGTTCAGCCGGCGCGGCCTGACCGCTGTTGCTGCCGTGCTGGGCTGGCTGGGGTTGGCGGTTCAGCTGTACCTGATCCTGCTGCTGCGCTGGGAGGCTGGAGCCAGTCTGCTGGGTGGCCTGGTGAATTTCTTCAGCTTCTTTACCGTGCTCAGCAACACCCTGGTGGCCAGTGTGCTGACCTGTGCCCTGAACCTGCGAGTTTCCCGAGGGCAGGCGTTCATGCTCCAGCCCTGGGTCAGTGGCGCCGTGGCGGCGAGTATTGTGCTGGTGGGGTTGGCGTACAGCCTGCTGTTACGTCACCTGTGGCATCCCCAGGGTTGGCAATGGCTGGCGGATGAGTTGCTGCACGACGTGATGCCCGTGCTGTTCCTGATCTACTGGTGGTGTTGCGTGCCCAAGGGCGGCCTGCGCCTCAGGCACCTGGGAGTGTGGATGCTCTACCCGCTGTTGTACTTCGCCTATCTGCTCCTGCGCGGGCATTTGCTGGGGTTGTACCCCTATCCTTTTATCGCCGTGGACAAACTGGGCTATCCCCAGGTGTTGCTCAATGCCCTGGGGATATTGGCGGGGTTCGTACTGGTGTCGCTGGTGTTGCTGGGCCTGGATCGCTGGCTCGGTCAGCGACGCACCTAGACGGGGTTATTGTTCTTCGCTGCTGTCCAGGCGCCAGTAGCCAGCGGCCTTGACGAAGGCATCGTCGAGCTGATGCTCGTCCAGCAGCACGCGACGAATCTGCCGCGAGACCTTGCTCTCGGTGGCCACCCAGGCATACAGCTTGCCTTCCGGCACCTGCAGTTCACGCACGCAACTGACCAGGTCTTGTAGGCCGCTGTTCCGTTCGACCCAGATCACCTGCACCTCGGCGGCGCTGTGCAGCTCCTGGCGCTCGGCCGCGTCCTGTACTTCGATCACCGCCAGCACCTGGCGTCCGGCGGGTAATTCTTCCAGGCGCCGGGCAATTGCCGGCAGCGCGGTTTCATCGCCGATCAGCCAGTAGCTGTCGAAGATATCCGGCACGATCATCGATCCCCGTGGCCCGCCAATGTGCAAGTACTGACCGGGCGCTGCCTGCTCGGCCCAGGTCGATGCAGGGCCGTCGCCATGCAACACGAAGTCGATGTCCATTTCGCCCAGGTCCAGGTCATAGCGGCGGGGGGTGTAGTCACGCATGGCCGGCATCGGCCCACCGTCCTTGCCCGGACCCAGTACCAGGGTTTCCAGGGCGGCTTGCTGCTCGGCGTTCTGTGGGAACAACAGCTTCACATGGTCATCGCTGCCCAGGCTGATGAACCCGGCCAGCTCTGGCCCGCCGAGGGTGATGCGGCGCATGCGCGGGGTCAGGTCGACGACGCGCAAGACTTCCAGGCGCCGGCGCTTGATCTCGTGGCTGACCCGGTGAATGGATGGTTCTGGGGTTGCAGTCATTCGGTTTTCTCCTGGGCAGAAGGGGGCAGAGGCCCATCGACGACGGCCTTGGCGGTGTTGTTCAGCAGGTCTCGGACCCGGAGGATTTCTTCCGGACTCCAGCGGCCGTGGTGCATTTGCAGAGCGTGGCGCAGGTTGTGCACCGCCTCATGGATTTCCGCTGGCCGATCGTGCCCGCGCAGTGAGCGTTTGCTGACTTCGATGCGCATGCGCACCCCGTCCAGGGCAATGGCCTGTTCTTGCAGGGACAGACGACCGGTGTCGGTCACGCTGTAGCGTTTTTTCCCGCCTTCGGCGTCGCCCTGGATCATTTCGCTTTCTTCCAGAAAGGTCAGGGTCGGGTAGATCACTCCAGGGCTTGGGCTGTAGGCGCCGTCGAACATGCCTTCGATCTGGCGGATCAGGTCGTAGCCGTGGCAGGGCTGTTCGGCAATCAGCGCCAACAGCAGCAGTTTCAGGTCGCCGGGGGCAAACACCCGGGGACCGCGGCTGCCGCGTTCGCGACCGGGGCGGCGCTCGAAGCCGTCGTGACTGTCACCTTGTTCACGGTGGGGGTGATGATGCTCTCTCATTTCCTCTTTCTCCTTTTCGATTTAGACATAACTTAAGATATATCTTAATAATTGCGCAAGTGCTTCTGCGCAATCCAAACCTGCCGTTTGTCGGGGAAGAAAGTGGGCGGACCCTGAGGATTTACAGCCTTGAATGGTGTGAGCCGTGTGTGGCTGCAGCCGACTTGAGTTCATCGCGCCCCTTCGACGGAGTACCCCAGGCCGCTCGACCGAGTGCAGCTTGAGCTGCGGCAGCGGTCACAAACGTTGGAAGGATTCAGCGTTGCGCGAGGCGGCCCAGGCATTGGGTGCCACTGCCCGGCTGCAGGTAGGGCATGAGAATCGGCGCCATGCCCTTGAGCACTTGTACCGGCAGGGCCGAGGTGAATTTGAAGGCTTGCGCTGAAGCCCCCGGTACATAGGCGGTAAGGGTGCCGAAGTGGTGCTCGCCAATATAGAACACGAAGGTTGCGGTGCGGTTGATCGACTTCGAACTCAGCACCCGGCCGCCTGCACCAATGGCTTCGATGCGGTTGTCGCCGGTGCCGGTCTTGCCACCCATGGCCAGGGGAGTGCCATCGGCCAGTTTGAAACTGCCGGCAACCCGTTTCGCGGTGCCGGCATCCACCACCTGCGACAAGGCCCCGCGCAGTGCCGTGGCGACTTCCGAGGGCATCACCCGCTTGCCTTTGTCGGGGTCATTGAGCAGGAGGGTCTCATAGGGGGTATTGGCGGCAAAATGCAGGCTGTCGATGCGCAAGGTTGGCAGGCGCACGCCGTCGTTGAGGATGGTCCCCACCAGTTCGGCCAGGGCCGCTGGACGGTCGCCGGAGCTGCCAATGGCAGTCGCCAGGGAGGGCACCAGGTGGTCGAACGGGTAACCGACACTCTGCCAGCGTTGATGGATGTCGAGGAACGCCTCGATCTCCAGCATGGTGCGGATACGGCTGTCCCGGGCGCTGCGATGGCGGCTCTTGAACAACCAACTGTAGACCTCCTGGCGTTCGAACTCGCTGGCTTTGACGATCTGGCTGAAGGTGGCGTCGGGGTTGTTCATCAGGTAGCCCAGCAACCACAGGTCCAGCGGGTGGACCTTGGCGATGTAGCCCTGGTCCGGCAGATCATAGGCACCCGGGCCGTAGCTCTGGTAGAGCTTGTCCAGGCGTTCATCGGTGAGTTTTTCGCTGACCTTGGCGGTTTTCATATGGGCGCGGACGAAGCCGTTGAAGCTCTCCTGGCTGGCATCCGGCAGTAGGTAGCGGTGCACGGCGGACAGGCGAATTGCCGTGGGGTGCATGCCGTCGAGGAAGGTTTCCAGGCGCGATGAGGTGTCTTTGTTACGGTACTTTTTCCAGAACCGTAGTAGGAACGAAGTGCCTTCACGGTCGGCGAAGCGTGCCAGGTATTCTTGGCGCCGTGGGTTCTCGTCGTCCTTGAGCAGTTCGGCGCTGCTGCTGTCGCCGCCATAGGTGCTGTAGCGCACCAGGTCACGCATCAGGCGAATGAACGGCAGGTTGATGGATTCACGCAGGGCATCGCGCAGGCTCGGGCTGCGACCATTGTCCTCGTTGCGGAAGTTATGGAAGTGATGCACCCCGCCGCCAGTGAAGAAGGCTTCGCCGGGGTTGGCGGAGTAGGTGCGGTCCAGGGCCGCCTCGAGCATCTTCGGCAGGCTGCGGTCGCTGTTTTGCATCAGGTAATCGATGGCCCAGCGGCTCAGGCGGTCTTGGTCATTGACCGGCACCTTTTTCAACTGAGCAGGTGTTTGCCCGGTGTACCTGTCGTGCAACTCGGAGATGATTTGCAGGTAGGTGGTCAGCACCCGCAGCTTGGCGGTGGAGCCCAGTTCCAGCTTGCTGCCTTCGTTGATATCGAAGGGCTGGTCGGTGCTGTCGGTCTGCACCCGGACCCGTGAGCCGTCTGGCGTCAGTTCGAACAGCGTGAAGCTGTAGCGCACCTGGGTGGTGCTGGTGGGGGTCAGCAGGCGCTCGCCGAGTACGCCAATCTGCGCGGCGAAGGCCGGGTCGGCGAGGTGCTTGAGGTACTCGGTGGCCTGGCGCTGCAGGTCGCTCTGCAAGGTGCTGGTGGCCGACAGGTCGAGGCGGTCCAGGTCATACAAGGGCCGGTTGAGCAACGCTGCCAGCCGGCTGCGGGCCACGCTGATGCCCTTGTTGGTTTCGATCGGCTGGATCGTCGGTTGTTGCTGCCAGTCGCGGTAGGTCACCTGGCGGGCCAGGGCGGCGGCGCTCAGGGCGGGATCGATGACGTTGTTCTGGGCCAGCAGGCGGATATGGCTGTCGGTCAGCGCCGCAAGTTCTGCGCGGCCCTTTGCCAGGTAATGGGAAGGGCGGCGCTGGGCGATCATCAGTGACAGGACCTGGCGCAGGGCCAATCCGCGCAGGGCCAGGCTTTTCGAGTCCGTGGCGGTGCCATTCAAGGTCAGGTTGACCTGGTCGAAATCGGCGCCGTACCAGACCCGCAGCCCTTCCGCCATGCCGTGCACCTCACCGTGGCCGGGAACCGCCGACAGCGGCACGCTGTTGAAGTAGTCGCGAACGATTCGCTGCCGGGCCTCGAAGGTCTGCGGGCCGTCCTGATAGGCGCGTACGCTGGCGGAAATCATCTGGCGGATCTTCTCGCCGCCGGACACGGTCAAGCCATCCGGCGAGTGACGGTACTTTTCCAACTGGGTGGCCAGGGTGCTGCCGCCTGCGGTTTGCCCCGGCAGATGCAGGAGTTTGGCCACTTGGGACCAGGCCGCCTTGGCAAAGCGCGGCCAGTCCACCGCCGGGTTGGCCTGTGCCAATGTGGGGTCCAGCAGATCGCGGTTCTCGATGAACAACAGGCTGTGCACCATCAGCGGCGGAATGCTGGCGAAACTCGCATACAGCTGTTGTGGGTAATTGAAGTGATACAGGGGCGCGGCGCGGCAATCGGTGATGGACAGACCGGCCTGGATCTTTTCCGGGTACGGCACGAAAAATCCGTTTTTGCTGTAGTCCATCAGCGCTGGCGAAAACCGCGTCTGGGCTTCGATCAGGTAACCGCGTTTGAGCAGGCGGGGCAGGAATTCACCGAGGGCGCTGTAACCCAGGCGTCGGTCGAAGGGGCCGGCGCCTGGGTAGAACACCGCATCGCTGGGGCCCGGTTGCAGGGAGTAGCTCAAATCATTGGCCAGTCTGCTGAATTCCTGGGCCTGGAATTTCGAGGTGCGTATTTCCCGGTTGGCGGCAAAGCCGAGGGCGATCAGTGCAAGCAGCAGTAACAGCCAGAACAGGCGCCAGGCATAGCGACGGGGATTACGACGTTTTGGTAAAGGCGCTTCGTCTTCGCGGTGGCCTGGCACTGCGTTCTCGCGCGAATCGGTCTGCCATAAAGCGCCCATAGTCGATTGATCCATTCACGCAGATTGATCGGACTTGTCTGAAGCTTAGTCGGTGCCGGCTGGCGGTGAAGAAATTGTCAAAACGCTTGGTTTTTTTACGGCCAGCTGTCTTGTGGCGGCGGACCCTGCTCTCGTTGGCTGGTTGCGCGGCGGTAAAACCCGGGCGCCAAGGCTTTTCCGCTAAGCGCCTCAGCCGGTATGACGACTGCTGACCCCGGAGCAAGCCAATCGAGCACCAGCAAGCGCCTTTATCCCCGGGCGCTTTTTTCATCTATGGGAAAGCGCTGCGATAGAGCCTTCCCCAAGGTAAATACGCCCTAGGTAGGGGCATGACGATGCACCAGGGCTGTGCAATACTCCAAACCCTTTCCGAGTGAGGTTTCCAGGCAAAAAGCAGGCAATGCTTCTCCGTGAAAGCCGGTTTTGCCGAGATTTCTCTCTGAATTTAGCTGCTTTTAGAGTGAAAAGCCCTGTCAGGAGCTTTTTATACTGCGCACCCCGCTGATCTGGCAGGTTTTGTCCTACTAGACGCGCCGTCCCATAAGGTCGGTACGGTTGAGCAAGCTTTGGCTACCCGCCGCTGCTTCGAAGACTCGGTGGTTCATATCCAATAACAAAATGAGGTTGTATCTCTATGCCAGTTGGCAACCAACTGCCCCACGGCGAGACCGCTAACGGCGGCCCGCTGAAACGCGAACTCGGCGAACGGCATATTCGCTTGATGGCCCTGGGCGCCTGTATCGGCGTCGGTCTGTTCCTCGGCTCGGCCAAGGCCATCGAAATGGCCGGTCCGGCCATCATGCTGTCCTACATCATCGGCGGCCTGGCGATTCTGGTGATCATGCGCGCCCTCGGTGAGATGGCAGTGCACAACCCGGTCGCAGGCTCTTTCAGCCGCTATGCACAAGATTACCTGGGCCCATTGGCGGGCTTTCTTACCGGCTGGAACTACTGGTTCCTATGGCTGGTGACCTGTGTCGCGGAAATCACTGCGGTGGCGGTATACATGGGGATCTGGTTCCCCGATGTGCCGCGCTGGATCTGGGCCCTGGCGGCCCTGGTGAGCATGGGCTCGATCAACCTGATCGCGGTCAAGGCCTTCGGTGAGTTCGAGTTCTGGTTTGCCCTGATCAAGATCGTCACCATCATCGCCATGGTCGTTGGTGGCATCGGTATCATCGCCTTCGGTTTCGGCAATGACGGCGTCGCCCTGGGTATTTCCAACCTGTGGGCCCACGGCGGCTTCATGCCCAACGGCCTGACCGGTGTGCTGATGTCCTTGCAGATGGTGATGTTCGCCTACCTGGGCGTAGAGATGATCGGCCTCACCGCCGGCGAAGCGCGTAACCCGCAGAAGACCATTCCCAATGCCATCGGCTCGGTGTTCTGGCGCATCCTGCTGTTCTACGTGGGCGCGTTGTTCGTGATCCTATCGATCTACCCATGGAACGAGATTGGCACCCAGGGCAGTCCCTTCGTGATGACCTTCGAGCGCCTGGGGATCAAAACCGCTGCTGGCATCATCAACTTCGTGGTGATTACCGCAGCGCTGTCGTCCTGCAACGGCGGCATCTTCAGCACCGGGCGCATGCTCTACAGCCTGGCGCAGAACGGTCAGGCCCCGGCCGGTTTTGCCAAGACCTCGAACAACGGCGTGCCTCGTCGGGCGCTGCTGCTGTCGATCTTTGCCCTGCTGCTGGGTGTGCTGATGAACTACCTGGTACCGGAAAAAGTGTTCGTCTGGGTGACGTCCATCGCCACCTTCGGTGCGATCTGGACTTGGGTGATGATCCTTTTGGCCCAGCTCAAGTTCCGCAAGGGCCTGAGCCCGGCCGAACGGGCAGGCCTGAAGTACCGCATGTGGCTGTACCCGATCAGTTCCTACCTGGCCCTGGCATTCCTGGTGCTGGTAGTGGGCTTGATGGCCTACTTCCCGGACACCCGCGTAGCGCTGTATATAGGCCCGGCGTTCCTGGTGCTGTTGACCGCGTTGTTCTACGTGTTCAAGTTGCAACCGACCAATGTCCAGCAAGGCGCGGCACGTTCTGCGTCGTGACCGTCGGCCCGCCGATGCTCCTGGCTTGAGCATCCCGGGCTGAATGCCTGGCTTGAAAAAAACCGGCGTCCCGCAAGGGGCGCCGGTTTTTTTTGCCCGGGTCAGCCTCCCAGGGTTCCGCTGGTGTCGGCATCGAAGACCGCCTTGGCCTGTCGGGCCAAGGGCGCCAGCAAGGCCAGCAAGCTTGCCTCGTCATAGACTCGCCGGGCCGCCAGTTGTGCGGGCGTCGGCTCGACGGGAATCAGCAGTTGCTCCTCGCTGCCGTGCAGCCAGATTGCGGTGACCTGCAACGCCGGGACGAACAGCAACCGCAGCTCATAGGTTTTGCCCTGCAGCCTTGGCGTTTTCTGCGCAAAGTCCAGGGCGCTGACCGCGGATGCGGCAAGGGCGCCATGGTTGAGCGAGGAAAACTCGAGCTTGCCGGCGACTTCCGTCAGTTGCGCGTCGGCGATCGACAGGCCGCCGGCGAACACCAGGTAATGCCAGTCACCGGCCTTGGCCTGGTCCAGAGCAAGACCCTGGCTCAGCTCCTGCAGGCCGAGGGCGTAACCACGAAACCCTTGGGACAGGCTCAGGCTGTTGGCGCGGACGCTGGCAAAGCCATGGTTGATGCCAAAGCCCCGGGTTTGCAGGGCCGCCTGCAGCACCGGGCGCAGTTGCTGGACGCCGTTGGCAGGCGCCTTGGGGTAAGTCAGTTGCATGACGCCTCCTAGTTTTTTCGGGTGAAGTAAGTGTGGGTCCAATTGCCGCCGCCGTTGTAGGAACCGGGGAAGCTGTTCAGGGCTCGGGTCGAGTATCCGTAGATCGAGTCCGCCACCAGGATGTAGCCGCCGTCGGTGCCGTAGATCGTCAGGAAATGTGCGCCGCCGCCATACCAGGCACAGCGCAGGCTGACTGGCCGGCCCATACCGAGCTGGTTTTCGATGGCCGGCATCTGCATCCGGTCTTCGCGCATGCCGCCGTAGCTGCGGGTGGTCCTCAGGGCCGAGTCCAGGTAGCCGTAGACATTGCAAGGTCCGGGCTGGTTGCAGCAGGAGTTGCGGCCCAGTTCGGCGTTGGCCACGGCGCATTGGGTCCAGGAGCCGGTGCCGTAATAGTTGCCAACCGAGGCCGACAGGGCCGCCCAACACCAGTTGCTCTGGGTCTGCTGATACACGTTGAAGTTGAGTCGGGCGCCGGCGAGCGCTGCCGTTTGGGTGCGCGGATCGATCTCGGACAGTTCGGGATCCATCAGTGCACTGGCCAGGCACTGCGGCAGTACCTGCGCAGTGCTGGTGTGGGTCAAGGGTGTACTTAACATGTTCATCCTCCAGGAGTGAAAACAGCCTGTGGCTTGTGTCGTGGTCGCCTACTTGGATAAAGCGACTAGTCCGGCCTGGATGCCAGCCTCGATGGCATGCGCTGGTCGGGTCTGAAAACCACCTTAGAGGCTTGATGCGTTAATGCAATTAATTTATGCGTTTATGCATTCTGGCGAGCGTGGATGTCCCTGTTAAGAGGGGCATCCGTGACGGTCGGGCAGGACCGCCTCGGGGCAGGTTGTCAGCGTATCCGGGCCAGTGCGTGCAGGGGCAGGGCGCTAGACATCGATGATCACCAGGGTGCCATGGCTACCGGGCAGTACGCTGTGGGCCTGACCGGCTTCCACCAGGTACATCTGCCCAGGCAGCACTTCCACTATTGCTTCGCCGAGGCCCAGGCGCAGACAGCCTTGGGTCACCAGCAGGCCTTCGTTGTAGTCGTGGGTTTCTTCCGGGTAGGACTGCGGGCCCATGCGCAGCACCTTGATGCGGGCAGGGCCGACTTGCCCCACCAGCGAGGATTGCCAGGGCGCTGGCAGCGGCAGGGACAGCAGATCGAAGGACAGCAGGGGCATGGGGACTCTCCCAAAAGTCAGCGGGGCGTGGTCTGCTTTCGGTGGTCCGGTCAAGCGTCGGGGGCACATCGGATCGTTAGAATGGGTTCATCAACAGCACGCGGCATTCGCGGGCCTGAAAAGCGTTGATCTGCGGTACCAGGCGGGTGAAGTGCTCGGTGCGGCAATGGGCGTCGAGGGCGGCTTGGTCGGGCCATTGTTCGACAAAGATGAAGTGCCCGGGGTCTTTCTGGTCGACGAATAGATCATAGGCAATGCACAGCGGTTCCTGGCGGGTTTTCTCCACCAGTTCGGCGTACCACGGACGCACGGTGTCCAGGTGTTCGGGTTGGATGAAGTCTTCAGCGATAACCTTGAGCATTGCAGTCTTCCTTGTGAGCGGCCCAGGTTCCCGGGGGAGCGCTGGGCCTGCGGGGTCAGGCGGCGGCTTCGGCGTTGGGTTCGAAGCTGTCGGCACGGGCCAGTTGCCACATGCGCGAGTAGAACTCGCCATTGACTTCGCCGGTGAGCAATTCGCCAGGCTTGAGGAACACATGCAATTGGGAGAACAGCTTGATCTCTGTGGCCGACATGCGTCGCACCAGGTGCTTGGCTTCCAGTTGCGACGGATGTTGCAGACCCGCAGCGGCGAGCATTTCCGCCAGGGCCTTGAGGGTATTGCGGTGGAAGCTGTACACCCGCTGGGCTTTGTCCGGCACCACCAGGGCGCGCTGGCGCAGGTTGTCCTGGGTGGCCACGCCGGTAGGGCATTTGTTGGTGTGACAGCTTTGCGACTGGATGCAGCCGATGGCGAACATGAAGCCCCGGGCCGAGTTGGCCCAGTCGGCACCGATGGCCAGCACGCTGGCGATGTCGAAAGCGCTGACGATCTTGCCGCTGGCGCCGAGCTTGATCTTGTCCCGCAGGTTCAGGCCCACCAGGGTGTTGTGGACGAACAGCAGGCCTTCGCGCATTGGCGCGCCGATGTGGTCGGTGAACTCCACTGGTGCTGCGCCGGTTCCGCCCTCCTTGCCGTCGACCACGATGAAGTCCGGGAGAATGCCGGTTTCCAGCATGGCCTTGGCAATGCCCATGAACTCCCAGGGATGGCCCAGGCAGAACTTGAAACCCACCGGTTTGCCGCCGGACAGCTCACGCAACTGCTGGATGAAATGCATCATTTCCAGTGGCGTGGAAAAGGCGCTGTGGCTCGACGGCGAAATGCAGTCCTCGCCCATGCGGATGCCGCGGGTGTCGGCGATTTCCTGGGTCACTTTGTGTTTGGGCAGGATGCCGCCGTGGCCCGGCTTGGCGCCCTGGCTCATCTTGATTTCGATCATCCGTACCTGCGGGTTCTGCGCCTGGGTGGCGAAGCGCTCGGGATCGAAACGGCCATCGCTGGTGCGACAGCCGAAGTAGCCGCTGCCCAGTTCCCAGGTCAGGTCGCCACCGTGCTCGCGGTGATAGGGGCTGATGCTGCCTTCACCGGTGTCGTGGGCGAAATTGCCGAGCTTGGCCCCCTGGTTCAGGGCGCGAATGGCGTTGGCGCTCAGGGAGCCGAAGCTCATGGCCGAGATGTTGAACACCGAGGCCGAATAAGGCTGGGTACATTGTGGGCCACCGACCGTGACCCGGAAGCCGTTGGGATCGCTCAGGGGCGCCGGGCGCATGGAGTGGCCGATGAATTCGAAGCCCGACTGGTAGACGTCGATCAGGGTACCGAAGGGCTTGTCGGCACTTTCATTCTTGGCCCGGGAGTACACCAGCGAGCGCTGGGCGCGGGAAAAGGGCAGGGCGTCGCTGTCGGACTCCAGCAGGTATTGGCGGATCTCCGGACGGATACCTTCCACCAGGTAGCGGATATTGCCCAGGATCGGGTAGTTGCGGCGTACCGCGTGGGGGCTTTGCAGCAGGTCGAAGATGCCCAGCAGGCTCAGCAGGCCGGTGACCAGGGTGAATGGCCAGAGCCAGTCGTGTGCGAGAAAGGGCAGGCTGGCGAGGGTGAATATCACGCAGGCGGCAAAGAAGGCGTAGCGGCTCAGGAGTGACAGGCTCATACGGTTTCCTTGGTTCGGACTCATCAGGTCAATCAGGCAGGCGATGCCTGGATAACGGGTAATAGACAGCGGCACCGAGCGAATGGGACGGCGGGCTGCACAGGTATTTCTTATAGGAATTCACGGCTGTGTCAGAACGTTGCAGCTCAGCATACTGGCCCGCCAGGGCCGTGCGGGCAAGCCTGAAGCTCAGGGCGCAGAGCGGTTGGACTCTTGGCGGGAAATCTTATTGCGATGAGTTCTCGTTTGAAATGAGTTTTAATGTTACTGTATAACACTTGTTTCTACCCACACCGCTGGAGATTTCCATGAAGCCTGGTATCCATCCTGACTACCGAACCGTACTTTTTCACGACACTGCCGCCGATGTTTACTTCCTGATTGGCTCCACCGTCGACACCGACCGCACTCACCAACACAGCGATGGCAAGACCTATCCCTATGTGGCCCTGGACGTGTCCAGCGCCTCGCACCCGGTGTACACCGGTCAGCAGCGCAAGACTCAGTCCGAAGGTCGTATCGCCGGTTTCAACAAGCGCTTCGCCTCCTTCAGTTCCAGTGGCAAAGCCGCTGCCCAGTGAGGTCCTTGGCCTCTCGATGGTCACCGCTGGCCGTTGGAATCTTTCCAGCGGTCAGGTGGTGTTAAAAAGCCATCATTGCGACTGGGAATTCCTCTAGACTGCACTCAGGCAACAGGGATTACCGTTGTCAGCAATAACAATGAAGGACGCGTGCATCCACGTTGACCCGAGGTGTCTCATGGGTGAACTGAACGTTGCCACAGTCACACGCCAGCCCGGGGTTCTGCTGGTGGATGCTCAGGAGGAGATCCTCCAGCGTCTGCGCCAGTTGCTCAGCCCTCACCCTTACACGCTGCATTTCGCTCACGACGCCACCCAGGCCCTGCACGTCATGGCCACCCAGGAAGTGGACCTGGTGATCAGTGCTGCCCATCTGCCACAGATGGATGGCGCGACCCTTCTGGCGCGTATTCATCAGGATTACCCGGCGACCACACGCATATTGCTGACCGGCGATCCGGAGCTGACGCTGATCGCCAAGGCGATCAATGAGGGCGAGATCTACCGCTACCTGAGCAAGCCCTGGGATGACCAGGCGTTGCTGCTGACCTTGCGCCAGGCCCTGGATCATCAGCATTCCGAGCGTGAACGCCAGCGCCTGGAGGCTTTGGCCCAGCAGCAGAACACTGAGCTCAAGGCACTTAACACCCTGCTGGAAAAACGCGTTGCCGCGCGTACCGCGGAGCTGCAGCAAACCGCCGATATGCTCGACCTGGCCTATGAGGAGCTCAAGCACAGTTATGCCACGGGTGCCGAGTTGTTCTCATTGCTGGTGAACCAGCGCCTGCCAGCGGATAAACAGACCAACCGGCGGATCATCGAACTGGTGCGAGCCTACTGCAAGGTCCAGGGGATCGACGCTGCCACGCAGCGGGATCTGGCCATGGCTGCGGCGCTGCACAACATCGGCAAGCTGAGTTGGAGCGACAGCATGATGATCACCCCGGCGGACCTGCTGCATCATCATCAGCGCGAGCATTATCGGGCGTATCCGCAGCAGAGCGAGTCGCTGTTGATGACCCTGGAGCCGGTGCAGGATGCCGCGCACCTGATCCGTCATCACCAGGAACATTGGGATGGCGGCGGTTTTCCCGATCGTCTCAAGGGTGAATTGATTCCCCTGGGCTCGCGCCTGCTCAAGCTGGCGGTGGATTTCATCGAGTTGCAGTGCGGGCTGATTCTAGAACGGCGGATGAACAGCGACGAAGCCCTGGTGTTCATCCGCAAGTACGCCGGTCGACTGTACGACCCCGAGTTGGTGGAAGGTTTCATTCAAGTGTGCTCGGTGTACCTCAGCGATGTGACCTTGGGCGATCCTTCGGTCAAGGTCCTGGGCACCCGGGAGCTGGCGGCGGGCATGGTCCTGGCGCGTAACCTGAATGCCAACAACGGCATGCTGCTGCTCAATGCCGGCAAGGTGCTCAACTTGCCCCTGGTGGACAAGCTGATCGCTTTTGAAACCATGGAGGGCGCTCGTTACAGCGTGTTCGTCAAATTGCCGCCAGAACCGTCGATGAGCACTTGAGCGCGCGCTGCGTGCGGCTGGAAAAATCCATCGGCAGGATGACGACCTGCCGTCGGACATGTGATCCTTGCGCCTTTATTTTCAAGGTTGCCGGGTTCCCATGTCGCTGTCTGCCACTGCTGTACCCTCCATCATCCGTATCGCCGCTGCCCTGTTGATTGGTGCCGACGGGCGTACCCTGCTGGTGCGCAAGCGCGGCACCCAGGCCTTCATGCAGCCCGGCGGCAAGATCGAAGTCGGTGAGCAGCCGGTGCATGCCCTGGCCCGTGAGCTGGAGGAAGAGCTGGGCTTGCGCATCGACCCGAGCCAGGCGCGCTACCTGCAGCAGTTCTCGGCACCGGCGGCCAACGAGCCAGGATTCGAGGTCCAGGCTGAGGTGTTTCTGGTGCGTATCGACACACCGGTAACCCCAGCGGCGGAGATCGAGGAAGTGTGCTGGATCGATCCTGCCGGCGACGGTGATTTGTTCCTGGCGCCATTGACACGGGATCTGATCTTGCCGTTTTATCGCAAGGCTCAAGCGACCCTCGCCTGACCGCCCTTATTGCCAAGGACTGCCATGATTCCACTTCCCGACTACCTGATCTTCGCCGCTGCTTCCCTGCTGATGGTGCTGACCCCGGGTCCGAACATGATCTACCTGATTTCCCGTTCGATCTGCCAGGGTCGCAAGGCCGGAGTGACGTCGTTGCTGGGAGTCGTGGCAGGTTTCTTCGTCCACCTGTTTGCTGCTGCGCTGGGCCTGACGGCGGTGTTCATGGCGGTGCCCATGGCCTACGAAGTGCTCAAGTGGGCCGGTGCCCTGTACCTGCTGTGGCTGGCTTGGCAGGCGCTCAAGCCTGGCGCGCGGTCACCCTTCGAGGCCCAGCAACTGCCGGCGGATTCGCCTCGCAAGCTGGTGACCATGGGCTTTTTGACCAGCGCCCTGAACCCCAAGATTGCGGTGTTCTACCTTTCGGTATTTCCGCAGTTCATCAATCCGGAGCACGGGTCGGTGTTTGCCCAGAGCATCATTCTCGGCCTGACCCAGATCAGCGTGAGCTTCTCGGTGAACCTGCTGATCGCGATGTTCGCTGCGGGGATCGCTTCGTGGTTCGTCAATAACCCCACCTGGCTCTCGGTGCAGCGTTATTTCATGGGTTTTGTGCTGGCGGGACTGGCTGTGCGGTTGATGTTCGAACAGCGTCGAGTCAACTGATCAAGGAGCCGTGTCATGCCTGATTTTCCAAGCCCGGAAGCTGTAGTCGAGGAACAACTGCAGGCCTACAACTGCAAGGATGTGCAAGCCTGGCTGGCGACCTATGCGCTGGATGCTCGGCAATACGAGCATCCGGCCACCTTGCTGGCCACGGGGCATGAAGAGATCCGCTCCCGTGCAGTGTTGCGCTTCCAGGAGCCCAACCTGCATGCCCGGCTGATCCAGCGTTCGGTCATGGGCAATGTGGTGATCGACCATGAACTGATCAGCCGGACCTTCGCCGACGGTACCGGAACCCTGGAGACCGTGGCGATCTATGAAGTGCAGGCGGGCAAGATCAAGTGCGCCTCATTCATTACCGGACAGAAGACCCTCGACTGAGTATGCAGATCCAGCGCCTGACCCCTGAGGACGTGGAGCAATACCGGGCCTTGATGCTCGAAGCCTATGACCGCCACCCTCAGGCGTTCACCTCCAGTGTCCGCGAACGGGAAAAACTGCCCCTGGCCTGGTGGGCTGCGCGCCTGGACGGCGAGCTGGACCTGCTGCTAGGGGCCTTTTCCGAGGGCCGCCTGCTGGGGATTGTCGGCTTGGCCTTCGAGCTACGCGAGAAAGCCCGGCACAAGGCGACTCTCTTTGGGCTTTACGTCACCGGCGAGCAGCGCAACAGCGGCCTGGGTTACCAACTGGTGCAGAGTCTGCTGGTCGAGGCCGCTGAATATGACGGGCTGCGCCTGGTGCAACTGACGGTGACGGCGGGAAATGACGCGGCCCTGTCCTTGTACCGACGCTGCGGCTTCGTCCAGTTCGGTCTTGAACCCCAGGCGGTGCGGGTCGCGGATGACTACTTCGACAAGATCCACATGTGGCGCGAAGTGCCGCAGTGAGCCGACTTGGACCCTGAGTAGGCCGGCTTGGCAAGCCGGCAGCTGCAGAGTCGAGGGCGGTTCGGGTCTTGGGATCAGCGCACGGCGCTGACGCCGTCGAGGGTCGAGAACGAGGTGTCCTTGGCGGTCAGCAGGAAGTCGCGCATGTAGGGCGCGTCCAGCATGTCGGCGCGAATCGCCGCGTACAGGGTGGCGAACAAGCCCTTTTCCCCCAGGCGCTTGGCCTTCACATAACCCCGTGAACTGTATTCATGCAGGGCCCAGTGGGGCATGCCGCAGACACCACGGCCGCTGGCCACCAGTTGCATCATCATCACCGTCAGTTCCGAGGTGCGTACTTGCGCCGGCTCGATGTCCGCCGGCTCCAGGAAGCGCGTGAAGATATCCAGGCGGTCGCGTTCCACCGGGTAGGTGATCAGGGTTTCCTTCAGCAAGTCTTCCGGGACGATGTAGGGCTTGTTCGCCAGCGCGTGCTGGTTGGCTACCGCGAGCATGGCCTCATAGGTGAACAGCGGCACGTAGGTGATGCCGCTCAGCTCCAGGGGATCGGAGGTCACCACCAGGTCCAGGTCACCCCGGGCCAGGGCCGGCAACGGTGCAAACGAGAAGCCGGAAGCCAGGTCCAGCTCCACTTCCGGCCAGGCGTCGCGGAACTGGTCGATGGTTGGCATCAGCCACTGGAAGCAGCTGTGGCATTCAATGGCCATATGCAGGCGGCCTGCAGTGCCACCTGCCAGCCGGGAGATGTCGCGCTCGGCGCCACGCAGCAGCGGCAGGGCCGCATCTGCCAGTTGCAGCAGGCGCAGGCCGGCGCTGGTGAAACGCACCGGCTTGGTCTTGCGCACGAACAGTTGCATGCCCAGGCGCTCTTCAAGCTCCTTGAACTGGTGGGACAGGGCGGACTGGGTCAAGTGCAGGCGTTCGGCGGCTTCAACCAGGCTGTCGGCTTCGCGCAGGGCGTGCAGGGTCTTCAGGTGACGGATTTCGAGCACCAGGGTCTCCATGAGAAAATTTGATGATGAACAAGAAAAGGTTGAGTTTGTCTCATGTTGCGCGGGCTGTCGACAATAGCGCCATCTTTTATAAGAAGGCACTTCCCATGGCACTGGCCCACACCCTAGGTTTTCCTCGCATTGGCGCTGACCGTGAATTGAAAAAAGCCCTCGAGTCCTACTGGAAGGGCGACCTCGATCAGGACTCACTGCAACGGGTCGGTTGTGAACTGCGGGCCAGGCACTGGCAACTGCAGAAAGACGCCGGCATCGATCTGCTGCCCGTGGGCGACTTCGCCTGGTACGACCAGGTACTGAGCCATTCCCTGACGTTCGGGGTGATTCCCCAGCGTTTTGACAGTACCCGCGATGCCCAGGGCCATCCGACCTTGAACACGTTGTTCGCCATGGCCCGTGGCGCCTCCACCCGCTGTTGCGGCGAACATGACCAGGCGCAATATGCTCAGGAACTGACCAAGTGGTTCGACACCAACTACCACTACCTGGTCCCTGAATTCAGCGCGGACCAGTCGTTCAAACTGAGCTGGGAACAGTTGTTCGACGAGGTCGACGAAGCCCGTGCCTTGGGGCATCAGGTCAAGCCGGTATTGATCGGGCCCTTGACCTACCTGTGGCTGGGCAAGGCCAAGGGCAACGGGTTCAACAAGCTCGACCTGCTGGAGCGCCTGCTGCCGCTGTACGGCGAGATCCTCAACCGTCTCAAGGCCCAGGGCGTGGAGTGGGTGCAGATCGACGAACCGATCCTGACCCTCGACCTGCCCCAGGAATGGAAGAGCGCCTTCGAGCGCGCCTACCACGTCCTCCAGTACTCACCCCTGAAAAAGCTGGTGGCGACCTACTTCAGCGGTCTGGAGGACAACCTCGGGCTGGCGGTCGGGCTACCGGTGGACGGTCTGCACATCGATGCGGTGCGGGCCCCGGAACAACTGGGCCAGGTCCTTGATCGCCTGCCGACCTACAAGATCCTTTCGGTGGGCCTGGTCAATGGGCGCAACGTCTGGCGCTGCGAGTTGGAGCAGGCCCTGCAACAGTTGCAGGTGGCCCACGAGCGCTTTGGCGACAACTTGTGGGTCAGCAGTTCCTGTTCCTTGCTGCACAGCCCAGTGGACCTGTCGCGAGAAGATCAGTTGGATGCCGAGCTGAAAAGCTGGCTGGCTTTCGCCGTGCAGAAGTGCGGCGAGATATCGGTCCTGCGCGACGCCCTGAACGATCCCCAGGCTCCGGCGGTGCAGGCGGCCCTGGCGCAAAGCCGGGCGGTGCAGGCCAGTCGTGGGCAATCGCCGAGGATTCACAAAGCCCAGGTCCAGGCACGGATCAAGGCCATCAGCGCCGCTGACAGCCAACGCCGATCGCCCTTTGTTCAACGCATCAAGCAACAGCGGGCGCGGCTCAAGCTGCCGGTCTTTCCGACGACCACCATCGGCTCTTTCCCGCAGACCCCTTCGATCCGCCTGGCACGCCAGGCCTACAAGCAAGGCAAGTTGTCGCTCAACGATTACACCGATGCGATGCACCACGAGATCCGTCATGCGGTGGAGATCCAGGAACGTTTGGGGCTGGATGTCCTGGTTCACGGCGAAGCTGAACGCAACGACATGGTCGAGTACTTTGCCGAGCAACTGGACGGCTACCTGTTTACCCGTTTTGGCTGGGTCCAGAGCTACGGTTCCCGCTGCGTCAAGCCAGCGATCATCTATGGCGACCTGAGCCGTCCCCAGGCCATGACCGTGGACTGGATCCAGTACGCCCAGAGCCTCACCGACAAGGTCATGAAGGGCATGCTCACCGGCCCGGTGACCATGCTCATGTGGTCCTTCCCCCGGGAAGACGTGTCACGCAAGGTCCAGGCTCAACAGTTGGCCCTGGCATTGCGTGATGAGGTTGAGGATCTGGAGCAGGCCGGGATCAAGATCGTGCAGATCGACGAGGCGGCGTTCCGCGAAGGCCTGCCGCTGCGCCGGGCGCAATGGCAGGAGTACCTGGATTGGGCGGTGCAAGCCTTCCGCCTGAGTGCGTCCGGGGTGCGGGACGACACCCAGATCCACACCCACATGTGCTACAGCGAGTTCAACGATGTGATCCAGTCGATTGCCGCCATGGATGCCGACGTGATCACCATTGAGACCTCCCGTTCGGACATGGAGTTACTGCAGGCCTTCGAGGCGTTCGACTACCCCAACGACATCGGCCCGGGGGTGTATGACATCCACTCGCCACGGGTGCCGGACACCGCCGAGATGGTCAAGTTGATGAGTAAGGCTGTCCAGCGGATCCCCGCCGAGCGGCTGTGGGTCAACCCGGACTGCGGCCTGAAGACCCGCGGCTGGCCGGAAGCCGAAGCGGCACTGGTGAACATGGTGGCGGCGGCTCGGCAACTGCGCAACCAGTTGGCCTGACCCTCAATCGGCAGGCGCACCGGACGGCGTTGCGGTTGCCGGCGAGGATGATCTTGCGCGGCTCTTCGCCGGCACGCTGGCTCCTGCAAGGTCGTGACCGCTGGGCAATCTTCATCAAACTGTCACGCAACTGTGGCAGCGCGAATCATCGAAGTTCATCAGACTCGCGCTCTACTGGGGTTCTGCGTTTCGGTGTTTTCCATGCGGGCAAGATTGTTTTCCACTGTCGTCCTGCTGGCCGGGCTTGTGCTCGGCCAGTTGTCTTTTGCGGCTTCGCGTTGCGATATCAACGTCGCGACTCAACGGGTCGACCTGCCCGAGGTGAGCCTGGCTTACCAGAGCATCGGGCGTACCTCCGATCCAGCGCTATTGCTGGTCATGGGCCTGGGCGGACAACTGATCCATTGGCCGGATGAGGTGGTGGTGGCCTTGTGTCAGCAAGGCTTTCGAGTGATCCGTTATGACAACCGCGATGTTGGCCTGTCCACTTGGCGCCAGGCACCGGCCAGCGCCAATCTGACCTTCGAAGTGTTGCGCTACAAGCTCGGCTTGCCGGTGGCCGCGCCTTATACCCTGAGCGATATGGCCGATGACGCCCTGGGCCTGATGGATGCACTGCATGTCGAGCAGTTCCATGTGCTGGGGGCGAGCATGGGCGGCATGATTGCCCAGCATCTGGCGGCCATGGCGCCGCAGCGGGTCGAGAGCTTGACGCTGATCATGACCAGTTCTGGTGCCGAAGGCCTGCCGGCGCCGAATGCCGCGCTGGTGCAGTTGCTTTCCCGGCGCAACGCGCCGAGCCGCGAAGCGGCCCTGGAGCAGCAGGCGGACCTGCTGGCGGCACTGGGCAGCCCGAAGGTCACGGATGATCGCCAAGCGCTGCTGCATCAGGCCGCAGTCGCCTATGACCGGGCGTTCAATCCGGAAGGGGTCAAGCGCCAGATCATGGCGATTCTCGCCGAGCCGAGCCGGGTGGCCCTGCTCAAGCAATTGCGGGTGCCGACCCTGGTGGTGCATGGCACTGCCGATCCGTTGTTACCGGTGATGCACGGGGTGCACCTGGCAGCGCATATCCAGGGCAGTCAGTTGAAACTGATACCGGGGCTGGCCCACCGTTTCCAGGAAGCCTTCAAGGCACCACTGCTGGCGGCGGTGCTGCCGTATCTGCGAAGCCATCGCGAAGACACTTCCCACTGGGCACAGATCGAGCCGGCGGATACCACCCACATTCTGTAGGTGCTGGCTTGGCCTTGGGCAATGGCGAAAGCCCTTTGCCGGCAGCCGGCTGCTACTTCTGTAGCAACCGGTGTGCAGGGGATGGAGGAGGTAGCCTCTCAGCGGACGATCTTGTCGACCTGGATGCCCAGCTTCTTCAGCCGGTACCAGAAGCTGCGTTCGGAAATACCAATCATCTGTGCCGCTGCGGCCTGGACCCCGTTGCTTTGGTGCAGGGCGGCGAGAATGTAGGCTTTTTCCACTTCGGCCAGGGCCGCGTCCAGGTCGCTGGGCACTTGCGGGCCAACGCTGATCGAGGTGCCGGCCTCGGCCCCCTGTGGCTGGCTGCCGAACAGATATCCCGGCAGGTCAGTCTCTTCGATGACCTGGCCCGAGGCGACGATGGTCGCGCGCTCGACGCAGTTCTGCAGTTCGCGAATATTCCCGGGCCAGGTGTAGCTGGCCATTGCCTGCAAGGCTTCCGGGCTGAATCCGCTAATGCGTTTGCCGGCAGTGGCGCCCAGGCTGTGGGCGAAGTGCCGGGCCAGCAGGGCGATGTCCTCGACCCGCTCACGCAACGCCGGCAGGGGAATCGGGAACACGTTGAGGCGGTAGTACAGATCCTCGCGGAACTCTTTGTTGGCCACGGCTTCCAGCAGGTTCTTGTTGGTTGCCGCGATCACCCGCACATCGACTTTGCGCTCCCGGGGATCACCCACCGGCTCGATCACCCGTTCCTGCAGGGCGCGGAGGATCTTGGCCTGCAAGGCCAGGGGCATATCACCGACTTCATCGAGGAATAGGGTGCCCTTGTCGGCCTGCTGAAAGCGTCCGACCCGGTCAGCCACGGCACCGGTAAAAGCGCCCTTGCGATGGCCGAACATCTCGCTTTCAAGCAAGCCCTCGGGAATCGCTGCGCAATTGACTGCGACAAATGGCTTTTCGGCGCGATTGCCATGCTTGTGGATGGCTCGGGCGACCATTTCCTTGCCGGTACCGCTTTCCCCGGTCAGGAGAATGGTGGCGCTGCTTTCCCGTACCGAGTCCACCGCCTGCAGCACCCGGCGAAAGGCCGGACTGTCGCCCACCAGGCTGTCGAATTGCTGCTGCTCTTCGAGCTCGGCACGCATGCGCTGGTTGTCTTTGAGGATGTCGCGAAACTGCAGGGCCTTGCTGACGGTGATGTCCAACTCGTCGATATCGAAGGGCTTGGCAATGTAGTCGTAGGCGCCATTGCGCATGGACTGCACGGCGTTTTTCACTGTGCTGTAGGCGGTCATCACGATCACCGGCAGCTGCGGGTAACGCTGTTTGATCTCCGCCAGCAACTGCGGGCCGTCCATGCCGGGCATGCGCCAGTCACTGATCACCAGGTCGATGTCTTCCTGCTCCAGCACCTTGAGGGCGTGCAGGCCATTGCTCGCAGTGAATACCTGGATGCCGTTCTGGCTCAGAGCCGACGACAACAGGTCACAGAGTTTCGGTTCGTCATCAACCACCAGCAGGTTATGCGTCATCACTGTCCTCGTTGTCTTCGTCGTCCTCGTCACCATTGGCCGGAATGTACAGGCTGAAAGTGGCCCCGGCATCTTTTTCGCTGACGCATTCGATGTGGCCGTCATGGCTTTCCATGATCGAGAAGACTTTGGCCAGGCCCAGGCCGGTGCCCGAGGCCTTGGTGGTGACAAACGGGGTAAAGATGCGCTCCAGCATGTCCGGCTCGATGCCTTGGCCGGTGTCGCTGACACTGATGATGGTTTCATTGTCCTGCTGGGCGATGCCCAGGGTCAGGCGGCCGCCGTCGGGCATGGCGTCGATGGCATTGAGGATCAGGTTCAGGCAGGCCTGCTTGAGCTGGCGCGCGTCGGCGTGAATGGTCGCTCCGGGCGCTTGGTCGTCGATTTGCGCGTCGATGTTGTGGGTCGCCAGTTCCGGGGTGCAGAAGCCCAGCAATTCTTCCACCAGCGGCCGTACCGCTTGCGTGGCGCGAATCGGTGCGCTGGGCTTGGCGAAGTCGAGGAACTCGGTGATCAGGTCATTGATCCGGCTGACTTCGCTGATCACGTATTCCAGGTGACGCTTGTCGTTTTCCGGCAGGTTGGCCCGCCGGTGCAGCAACTGGGTGGCGGTCTTGATAATGCCCAGCGGGTTGCGGATCTCGTGGGCCAGGCCCATGGCCACTTCCCCCAGGGCATGCAGGCGGTCGCGGCGGCGCAGTTGCGCTTCCAGGTGCTGCAGGTCTCCCAGGCGTTCGGTCATGTGGTTGAAGGTGCTGCTCAGCTCCGCCAGTTCATCGCTGCCTATCACCGGCACCCGTTGTCGATAGTCACCGGCGATCACCGCCTGCACGCCCTTGGACAGCCCTCGCAGCGGTCGAGTCAGGCGTTGCGACACCAGCCAGCCGACACACAGCGAAGCCGCCGAGCTGAGAAGGAAGATCAGGATGAACAGGTTGCTCTGGTTGACCAGGCCCACCAGGCTGCTGTGGCGCAGCAGGCCACTGAAAATCACCCCGACCAGGTCGCCGTTGTCATTGAAGATCGGCCGGTACAGGCCACTGTAGCGGCTGGTGAACTGCTCGGTGGGTTGCCGGGTCGAGCGCAGGATGTCTTCGATCTTGTGCGGTACCCGCGGCGGGTGGTCCTCGAAGCGCTGGGTAGCGAAGATCTCCGAGAAATCATCGGCCTTGGCCAGGTACAGGCGCAGGTCCAGGGAGTGCACGTCGGCCACGCTGGTGAGGAAGCTGGCGTCCAGGTAGGTGGCGATCAGCAGCTGGTAGTCGACGCCGTCGAGGTTGGTCTGGAAGGTCGAGACCACCGCCCCGGTGGCCACGCCGCCGACCTGGATGGTCTGCAGCGCGGCATTGGAGGCCGTACTGATCTGTCCCACCACATCATCGGCGGCGGTGGTGAACATCACTTTGTGATCGTTCTTGCGAATCAGCGCCACCACGTCGATGCCCATGGAGTCGGCGATGTCGGCGGTGAGCTTGTCGTGCTTGGCCGCGTTGCGATCCGTGGGCGGGCGCGTATAGCGCAGGAACAACTGGGCGATCCGCGCGTTGTCATGGAGGATCTCGGTGATCTCGTCCTCGACGATCTTGGTGGATTCCTGCAGCCAGATCCGCACGTTGCTGTCGAAGATTTCCGACAGCGTAGTGGCCGCGAGCTCAGCGGCGATCATGGTCGGGATCACACTGACCAACCAGAACGCCAGCACCAGCTTGCGCTGCAGGCTCCAGCGGGAGATGGCAAAGGGGCGAGGAGGACGACGATCTTTTCTGGTCATGTACTTTCGCTTATAGCAGCAGCCATGGCGGGGTCGGAGCGATCCGGGCGGACAAAGCGTTTTATCACTTTGAGCAGTGCATTGAGCAAGGGATTACGGTGGCGGAAAAACAACATGTTAGCGGTGAAGCGACAGCCCAGGCGCAGTTTGCTGGCATAACCGGCCTGCCCGCATTCGTACAATGGAATCCGCTGCTGGATACAGTAGTCAACATTGGCCAGCCAACTGCGGAAGTACAGATTGTGCTCACGACTGACATTGAGGTCGTGGGCGAAGAACTTGTCGATCAGCCGGTGCTGGTCGATGAGGATCAGGTTGAACGCTACCAACTGGTCGCCGACCCAGTACAGGACGCAGGCGGCACGCTCGTCCAGCTGTTCGAGGATGCCAGTGAAGTAATCCGCTGGCAGGCGTTCGAACTGCAGGTCGCTACGGTTCAGGGTGGCTTCGTAGAGGCGCATGATGTCCGGCAGGACATCGTCGATCTGTCGGCGCCACTCGATGCGCGGCCCCGGCGCCCGGAGCTTGCGGCGCAGGTCTTTGCGGGTGGATTTGCCCAGGGTACCCAGGTAGGCATCGATCGAGGCGAAGGGCACCGGCAGCAGTGCGGTGGGCAAGCTCGGCATGGCTTGCAAACCGGCGGCCAGGCAACTGTTGGCCCATTGCCAATCGTTGCTGGGGGCGTCCTTGACCGCCATCAGGCCGATGCCGAAGCTGTCGGCGTCACGTCGGGCGAGCTTGAGCAACTCGTCCAGCAAGGCTTGGCGGCGTTCGTCGGGAATATGGCTGGCAGTGCCGGCACTGCACTGTTCGGCCACCGGCGAGCCGATGGCGTACAGGCGCAGTTGCAGGACGCCGGGCCAATGGCGCTCCAAGCGCTCGGTAAAGCGCTTGGCCAGGCCCGAGACCGTAGTGTCGAGCCGATACTGGGTGGTAAAGGCCGGAGCCACGGCGACCAGGGTCGAGCCCTCGTAGACCGCCAGGTAGCGCCATTGAAAGTCGGCGATGGCGGCTTTTTCCACGGCCAGGTAGTAGTCCCAATCCTCCAGGGCATCTGGAAAACAGTCATTCCAGGCACTGCGTTCGATGGCCTGTATGGTTGAAAAGGCTTGGGCGGTAATCACGTCTCTTCCTTAAGTCACGCCAGCTGTCGGTAGTCTTCGCGTACGGCGGGTTGGACTACTCGCTGCTGGATGAAGTCTGCGCTCAACTCGATCACTCGCTGGTACTGCAGGTCTACGGTGATCATGTGATAACAGTTGTCGAGGAGGATCTTGGTCACCGATCCTCCGAGTTTGCGTTCTACGTAATCGGCGTTCCAGGTACTGGTGATGTCATCTTCGCTGGAGTGCAGCACCAGGGCCGGTGTCATGATCGACGGCATGCGTTTCTTGACCACAGCGTTCATCCGGTGCAGTTCGCGCACCGTCACGCCCTCCATGGTCAGCAGCCCGGCATTGCTGCTTTCGCCGGCTTTCATCTGCTTCTCGACGATCGCCCGCAGACGCTCGTTCTTGATCCCGTACGGCGGTTTTTCCTCGAAACGGCAGATGTGCACACCAAAAGGAATCTTCATCAGCAGCGGGGTGAGGAACGCTAGCTTGTTGATGCTCCAGCCGTCGTACTTCAGGGTCGTGGAGTACATCAACAGGCCACTGATCTGTCCCGGATGCTCGGATGCCAGGTACATGGACATTACCGCGCCCATGGACAGGCCGCCGACGAACACTTGCTCGTGGCGCTGCTGTACACCAACAAAGGTCTTGCGCACGCCTTCGTACCAGTCCTGCCAGCCGGTGGCCTGCAGGTCGCTGTTGTCCCCGCAGTGCCCAGGCAAGGTCGGTACGTACACCGTGCACGTACCGTCCTTGGCCAGGCCCTGGGCCACCCGACGGAGTTCCGTCGGGGTGCCGGTCAGGCCGTGGATCAACAAGACCCCGACCGGACCCGAGCCGAGAACGAAGCCGGCGTTGCCTTCGCCTAGATCGATCTCAGCCATGCTCATCGCTTCATGGCTCGATCCAGCAGGCGGTCCAGCAGAGCGATGCCCAGATCGATTTCCGCGTAGCTGATTTCCAGCGACGGAGCCAGGGTGATGACGTTCTTGTAGTAGCCGCCTACGTCGAGGATCAGGCCCAGGCGCTGGCCGTTGACTTCGATGTCGCCCTTCATGCCTTCCTCGACCATGTAGTCCAGGGTTGCCTTGTCCGGGGTGAAGCCGTCGGTGGTGCAGATCTCGCAGCGCAGCGCCAGGCCCAGGCCGTCGACGTCGCCGATGATCGGGTAGCGCTTCTGCAGGTCCTGCAGGCCGGCCAGGAAGTACTTGCCCTTTTCCATGACCATCGCGCCGTAGTCGACTTCGCTGGTCATCTTGAACATTTCCAGACCTACCGCAGTACCCAGCGGGTTGGAAGCGAAGGTGGAGTGAGTCGAACCTGGCGGGAACACACCCGGGTTGATCAGCTCTTCACGGGCCCAGATGCCGCCCAGCGGATTGAGGCCGTTGGTCAGTGCCTTGCCGAATACGATCACATCGGGTTTGACGTCGAAGTGTTCGATCGACCACAGCTTGCCGGTGCGGTAGAAGCCCATCTGGATTTCGTCCACAACCATCAGGATGCCGTGCTGGTCCAGCACGTGCTTGAGCTCGCTGTAGAAGTTCATCGGCGGGATCACGTAGCCGCCGGTGCCCTGGATTGGCTCGACGTAGAAGGCTGCGTATTCGCTCTGGCCGACTTTCGGGTCCCAGACGCCGTTGTATTCGGTTTCGAACAGGCGGGCGAACTGCTGCACGCAGTGGCTGCCGTATTCTTCCTTGGTCATGCCCTTAGGACCACGGAAGTGGTACGGGAATGGGATGAACTGCGCGCGCTCGCCGAAGTGGCCGTAGCGGCGACGGTAGCGGTAGCTGGAGGTGATCGACGAAGCGCCCAGGGTACGACCGTGGTAGCCGCCTTCGAAGGCGAACATCAGGCTCTTGCCGTTGGTGGCGTTACGCACCACTTTCAGCGAGTCCTCCACCGACTGCGAACCGCCGACGTTGAAGTGCACGCGACCGTCGAGGCCGAACTTTTTCTTGGCGTCTACCGCGATCATTTCCGACAGTTCGATCTTGCCTTTGTGCAAGTACTGGCTGGCGATCTGCGGCAGGGTGTCGATCTGTTGTTTCAGGGCGTTGTTCAGGCGTGGGTTGGCGTAGCCGAAGTTGACTGCCGAGTACCACATCTGCAGGTCGAGGTAGGCCTGGTCGCTGGTGTCCCAGACATAGGAGCCTTCGCAGCGGCTGAAAATACGCGGAGGTTCGATGTAGTGAACGGTATCGCCGTAGGAGCAGTACTTGGCTTCTTTTTCCAGAAGGATCTGGTCTTCTGGGGTCGCGATGCGGATATCAGACATGGTGGAAGAGTTCCTGGGTTTCAAGAGAGAAATTGGTCGCGTTGGCGGCGTTGTTCGGCAGTTTTGCCAACAGCGCTGGCAGTTCGGCGAAGGAGTCGAACCGCGTATGGGGAATGGCGTTGCGTTCGCAGTAGTCGGCCAGGCGATCCTTGGCGAAGACGAAGTCGGCGGTGGAGGCCACGCACATGTCCGACTGGCCGTCGCCGATCACCAGCACGCGCTTGCCCCGCGGAGTGGATTTGCACTTGCAATTGCCGGAGGCGGCGCGGCAGGCGTCGCTGGCATAGGGGAAGTCGATGCGCCAGCTGTTGTGGTCGACCTGGCGCAGGCGGTTGGCGAGGATCGGCAGCAGGGTTACGTAGTTGCGTGCCAGGATCCGTGCGATGCCTTGCTCGATGCCGTCACTGACCACTTCGATGGAAGCGCCCAGGCCGATCACGTGATCGACGAAGTCAGGGAAGTCGGGGTCGATTTCGACACTGTCGAAATAGCCCAGCAGTTCGCTGGGCGAGGCCTTGACCAGGGCCAGTTGGCGGCTGAGGCATTCACGGGAACCGATGTGACCGTCCAGCCATTCCTGCTCGATGCTTTCCCAGCTTGGGTCGGCGAAGCGTTGGAGAACGTTATCGATCACGTCGGCGCGGGAGATGGTCCCGTCGAAGTCACATACGATATGCCAGTGCATCATCTGCTGTTACCTGTTGAATAAGAGCGCCTTTGCGCTTGCGGCAGGGGTACAGCAGGGACTGTGCCAAAGTGGTGGGAGCCCAGTAGGGCTGGGGCTTTGGCTGGCGGGCTGAGTGATTTGTAGCTTTCTGGCTACAATTTTTGTAGCTTGCTACAAACAACATCAGTGCTTGCGCCCAAGGGCGGCTCTGATGATTGATGCGCGCATGTTCAGTACAAGGAAACTCATTCATGCCCCGGCTTTCTCTACCTGCCTTATTGACCGGCCTGTTGTCGCTGACCGTCGCCTGCGGCGCTGCAGCCGACTCCGGCATCACCGGCGATCTGGGTTTTGGCCTCGGCTATCAACCCCATGACCCCACGGGCAGCAGCTATGACACCGTGCCGTTGCCGTACATGGATCTGGAATGGGGCGATGTCAGCCTGAGCACCGATGATGGCCTGACCTGGAGTGCCTTCAAGAGCAATGGCTTGAGCATCGGTCCCTATGTCAATTACCTGCAGGGGCGTAACGCCGATGGCGCGCTGCGCGGGCTGCGGGATGTTCGCGACATGGCCGATATCGGCGGTTTTGTCGAATACGCCCCGGATGACTTCTGGCGAGTGTTCGCCGCCGTCGGCCAGGCTGTCGGCGGCGCCGGTGGCCAGGGTGGCCTGCTGGGCAAACTCGGTGGCGAAATCGGCTATCCGCTGGGCATGGGCATTATTGGTAGCAACGAACTGACCCTGCACTTTGCCGACGCCCGCCAGGCCCAGACGTTCTTCGGGGTCAGCGCCAAGGAGTCCCTGGCTTCAGGTATCGGCCAGTACAACGCTGGCGGTGGCATGCAGAACTTCACCCTGAGCCAGAATTTCCGGTTTCCCCTGGGGGACAACTGGTCGTTGGTGGCCAGTGCCAGCTGGATTCGCCTGGCCAATTCCGCAGCGGACAGCAGCATTGTCCGCGACAAGGGCGAGGTCAATCAGGGCCAGGTACAGACGGCCATCAGCTACAAGTTCTGACGGGGTGAACGCGCGCATCATGGAGTTGCTGCGACGCAGTTGCAGGATGCGCCGGGGTCATCAGTAGGGTCTCACCGGCAAAGCTGGTCTGGCCTTTGCAATAGACGCCATGAACTCAATTTCTCAGGAAGTTCTTCATGGCTCGACCTGCATATCGTCTGCTTGCCTATTCGCTTTGGGACCTGATCCCGATTGCCATGGCCCTGGCGCATTTCTCCTTTGTCCTGTGGCTGGTGCTGGCTTTCCACGAGCTGTCCTGGTGGATCATCCTCCCGGCGGCGCTGCTGTACGCGGTCAGCCTGTCGTGGAGCATCAACAGCATTTCCCACAACCAGATCCATAACGCCTATTTCACCCCGGGCTGGATGAATCGCGCCTTCGATCTGTTGTTGTCGGTGACCATCGGCTTTTCCCAGACTCTGTATCGCGACATCCATAACCGTCACCATCGGGGCAACTCGGACCTGCCGGACGCCAATGGCAACACTGTCGATCCGCTGTCGATCTACCTGCACGGCAAGAACGGTCAGCCGGACAATCCCTGGGCCTATACCTTTCTGAGCTTCTTTCGTGATGATCCAAAGGAGATCTATCAGGAAATGCAGCGCAAGCGTCCCGATGATGCGCGCTGGGTGAAGGTGGAGATCGCCGTGACCGTGGCGTTCTACCTGGCACTGGCCTTTTATGACTGGCACGCGGTGCTGGTACTGCTGCCGTTCTGGTACCTGGGGCAGTCGTTGTCGTCACTCAATGGTTATTACGAGCACTTGGGAGGCAACCCTGACTTGCCGATTGCCTGGGGCGTGAGCTCCTACAGCCCGCTGTACAACCTGATCTGGATGAACAACGGCTATCACGCCGAGCACCACTACCGGCCGAAAATGCACTGGACCAAGGTCAAGGCCTTTCACCGCGAGATTCGCCAGCAGCAACAGGCAGCGGGGGTGAAAGTGATTCCCGTGTCCCATGGGCTGGGCTTCCTGGTTTCTCATCGGTAGCCGCAGCCACCTCTTCAGGGCGCGCAAAAGCGGCGCCCCTTCGATGGCGAATGCAGCTTCGGCAGTGGCAACAAAGGTGCAATCGAGCACCGTGTGGCCGTTGCCGCAGACTGCGATAAATCACGGTGTTGCAAGCCACAGGAGGTTCCTGGAACTCGGGCAACGGCGCGTTCTTGGGGCGTGCTGCAGAGGCGCCTCAGGCTTCTTCGCCCTCGGCCAGCAGGGCGATCCCGCCAATGATCACGAAGACACCTACCCAATGCAGCAGGCTGATCTGTTCCCCCAGACCCAGCCAGGAGCCCAGTAACACCACGACGAACACCAAGGAGCTCAAGGGGAAGGCCAGCGACAGGCTGCTGCGGCGCAGAATCAGCATCCAGACGAAAAACGCGCCGATGTAGCAGGCAATCGCCATCAGCACGCCCGGATTGAGCGCTACCGCTGCCAACCATTGCAGGTTGAAATTCATCTGGCCCAATTGGTCGCCACCGACCTTGGTGGCGATCTGGCCGGCGCTCTCGAAGCCGATCAGCATGGCCCAGAGCACAATGGTGCCCAAGCGCCCGTGCAGCCAGCCGTGGGAGTTGTTCGAACTCATGAAACGCTTCCTTCTATTCGTTGAATAAGGCTCAGGTACTGGCGATGCAGACCAGCATCACGCCAGCGGTGATCACCAGGGTGCCCAGCCAGCGACGGCGACTGACGGTTTCGCCTAGTACCACCTTGCCGGCCATTACCACGCCGCAATAGGCCAGGGCGGCGGCCGGGAACAGCAGGCTCAGGGGCGCACGGGACAGGGCTTCGAGCCAGACGAAAAACTCGATCACATAGGCGCCAATGCCGCACCACAGCAGCGGTGCGTTGAACACCTGGCCCCAGAATGCATTCAGGCGGAAACCACCCTCCAGCTCTGGCAGGCGGTCGAGGCCGAGCTTGAAACAAAGCTGGCCGATCACGTCCAGGACAATGGAAAAAGCCACCAGCAGAACAACGGTCAACGTCACGGGAACAGCTCCTCGAACAGCGAAATCAGGGCTTCATTGGTTACTGAGTTGCGCAGCAGGTCCTCTTGGCTCCAGCGCTCGGCCGGGGGTTGGTCGGACTTGGCTTCCCAGCGCTTGAAGGCGTTGCTGAAGGCCGGCTTGGCAAACTCGCCACAGATATCAATGCCGAGAATTCGCTTGTGCGCCGCCAGCGCGCGCAGGGCTTGCAGCAGATGGCTCAGGCGCATGCCGCCTTGATCCCAGTTGGTGGCGGCGTCCTCGCTGGCCAGCACGTCCTTGTCGATGGTGATCCACACCGCCTCGGTGGGCAGGCTATCGATCATCTGGGTAAGGAAGGCTTGCCAGTCCAGCTCCGCCAGGTTGCGCCAGTGCAGGTGGTTTTCCTGCTGCTGGTGCCCGGCGCCGTCGCCGACCCGGCCCCAGACCTTGGACGGCGCGTGTTGCCAGGGAAACAACTGCAGCTTGCCGTGTTTCAGCGCGCCGAGGTTACCGCCGCGCAGTTGCGGATTGTGCAGGTCTTCACTGCAGGGGCCGAGGGTGACGATGCGCTGGATATTCGGCAGTTTCAGCGCCCGGTTGACCCAGGAGCCGCAATGTCGGCGGGGGGCGAAACGCACCCAGTCCGGGTGATTGTCGAAGTGAATCAGGCTGACCGGCTCGGGCAGGTCGGTGAGGAAGGCCGGGGTCAGGTGGTGATAGTCACCGGAGCCGACAAAGAAGATTTCCGGCTGCGGGCCGCTGTGCCGGGGCCGTTGTCGCAGGCGTTCGGCAAAGTGGCGATAAGTGCGCTCGGTGGACCAGAGCCGCAGCTTGGGGCCCAGGTCCAACAGGTCGAGGCGTCGGGCCTGACCGCTTTTCAGGCGCCGGGCAATGGGCTCCTGGGCGGTCAGGCTGTGGTCGAGATCTAGGATATTCAAGGTGTTCTTTACCCATGGCAGCGCCCTCCAGAAAACTGCGTGATACCGCTCAAACGCAGGCTAGCCGGGCTTTGCCGGGTAAATGCAAGGGTCGGGCCAGCCGCCGATTGTAGGAGCCGGCTTGCCGGCGAAGAACGGTGTCAGCCGCTTCGCGAGCAAGCTCGCTCCTACGGGAGTGGAGGGCGGCTCAGGCGTGGAGGCGTACCCAGACGCTGACCAGGATGCTGGCAGCTATCAACCAGGCCACGGTGGCCACTGCCAGGGAGGCTTCCAGGCGTAGGCGATCGACCATCAAGTACAGGGTCGCCAAGTAGACGAAGTAGGGAATGATCGACCACATGCCGAAGAGGATGGTGGTCTTCAGGTCATCGACTGTGCGCCCTTTGCCGACGATATAGTGGGCAATCAGGGCGAAGGTCGGGAACAACGGCACCAGGCCCGCGATGTAGTAGTTCCGGGTCTTGGCCAGGGCCGCCAGAATCACTACCACCGCCGCGCCCAAGGCGGCCTTCAACAATAGATCCATAAACTATCGCGCCTTGGGGTTAGTGGCTCAGGCCGTATTTCTTGACCTTGTCGAACAGGGTGGTCTTGGCCATGCCCAGCTCCTGGCTGGCCTGGGTCAGGTTGCCGCCGCTGCGTTGCAAGGCATCGTTCAACAGGTTGCGTTCAAAGGCTTCTACCGCTTCGGCAAAACCCAGGCCTTGGGCGCTGTTGCTGCCGGACTTCTTGAACGCCGGCAGGCCCAGGGCGAAGCGTTCGGCGACGTTGCGCAATTCGCGCACGTTGCCTGGCCAGTCATGGCTCATGAGGGTCGACAGGGTCTGGTTGTCCAGCTCCGGTACTGCGCGGTCGAAACGCAGGGACGACTGCTGCAGGAAGTGTTCGAACAGCTGCAGGATGTCCTCGCGGCGTTCACGCAGGGGCGGCAGCTCCAGGGTCACCACGTTGAGGCGGTAGTACAGGTCGCTGCGAAATTCCTTGGCTCGGCTGAGCTCGTCCAGGTCTGACTTGGTGGCGGCGATCACTCGGCAATCGACGGCCACGCTCTGGTTCGAACCCAGGCGCTCCAGGGTGCGTTCCTGTAACACCCGCAGCAGCTTGATCTGCAGGTTGATCGGCATGCTTTCCACTTCATCGAGGAAGAGCGTGCCTTGGTGGGCGTGCTCGATCTTGCCGATCCGGCGTTTGCCGGCACCGGTGAATGCATTGGCCTCGTGGCCGAAGATCTCGCTTTCGAAGAGGTTTTCCGGCAGGCCGCCGCAGTTCAGGGCCACGAACTGCTGTGGGTGGCGGCGGCTGAAGTCGTGCAGGCAACGGGCAACCAGCTCCTTGCCGGTGCCGGTTTCACCTTCGATCAGCACGTTGGCTGAAGTATCGGCGACGTTGGCAATCAACTCCCGCAGGTTCTGCATGGCCGGCGAGCGGCCGATGATCCGTCCTTCCAGGGAGCTGCGTTCTGCCAGTTGGCGGCGCAGCGAGGTCACTTCCCGGGCCAGCCCCCGCTGTTCCAGGGCGCGGCGAGCCACGTCCACCAGGCGCTCGGGGGAAAAGGGCTTTTCCATGAAGTCGTAGGCGCCTTTCTGCATCGCGCCCACGGCCATGGAAATATCGCCGTGGCCGGTGATCAGTACCACTGGCAGGCTGCGATCCCGGGCCTTGAGGTGGGTCAGCAGTTCCAGGCCGTCGATGCCCGGCAGGCGAATATCGCTGACCACGATGCCGGGGAAGTTGTCTCCGACCTGGGCCAAAGCCTCTTCGGCGCTGCCTACGCCGATGCACGGGATGTCTTCCAGGGCCAGGGCCTGTTGGCAACCCAGCAGGACATGGGGGTCGTCTTCGACGATCAGCACGGTCAGCTCGTTGTTCATATCGGCTCGGCTTGAGTAGGGCTTGCCAGGGGCAAGCTGAGGACAAAGGCGGTACCGCCGCTTGCCGGATGCTCCACCCCCAGGCTGCCGCCGGTGGCGGCGGCGAGGCTGGCAGACAGGGTCAGGCCGAGGCCCAGGCCCTGCTCGCCGGGTTTGGTGGTGAAGAAAGGTTCGAACAGGTGTTTGCGGGCTTCGGGGTCGATGCCGTGGCCATTGTCGCGTACGCGCAGGCGATACTTGCTGTCGTTGAGTTCGCCTTCCAGCCACAGCTCTGGCGCCGGTTGTGCCTGCATGGCATCCAGCGCATTGCCAATCAGGTTGACCAGGATCTGCTCCAGGCGGGTCTGATCGATTTGCAGGGTTTGCTCGGTGAAGTTGCGGTGCAACTGCAGTGGCAGGGGGTCGAGGCGTGCGTTGAGGATCTGCAGGGCCGCATCCACGGCTTTGCCGAGGCTGGCCTGGCCCTGGTTGTCGCCGCGGCGGGCAAAGGAGCGCAGGCTGGCGGTGATCCGGCCCATGCGGTCGATCAGTTCGTTGATGGTCTTGAGGTTGGCGCTGGCGGTGTCCAGGGCACCGCGCTCAAGGAAGCGCACGGTGTTGCCGGACAAGGTGCGCAAGGCCGCCAGCGGTTGGTTGAGCTCGTGGGCGATGCTGGTGGACATCTGGCCGATGGCCGCCAGCTTGCCGGCCTGGACCAGTTCGTCCTGGGCTCGACGCAGGGTTTCTTCTGCTTGGCGGCGTTCGCGAATCTGGCCCTTGAGTCGTTCGTTGCTGGCCCGCAGGTCGGCAGTGCGTTCAGTGATCCGCCGCTCCAGTTGGCTGTTGGCTTCCTGCAGGGCTTCGCGGGCGGCAAGACGGGTGGCGATGACTTTGCGCCGCTCGTTCCAGGCGATCAGCAGAAAGGCCACCAGGGCAAAGGCCACGGCCACCAGGATGCCCTGGTTGATGGCTTCCCGGCGCAGGTCCTGTAAGGGGGTCAGCAGGGTGAAGTTCCAGGGGGTGTCGCTCAGGGGACGGGTCTGGGACAGGTAGCTGACTTCCTTGTCGTCGGACACCAGTTCAGTGTTGGCGGGGAAGGTCAGTTTCTCCACGCCTTCGGCCAAGCGTTCCCGGGCCAGGGGTTCCAGTTCGTTGAGGGGGAACCAGTAGTACTGCAGGCTGCGGGCCAGGCGTTCCTTGGTGTCATCGCTCAAGGGACGGACCGACTTGAGTCGGCGTGTCGGATCGCTGGAAAGGATGATGATGCCGTTTTCGTCGCTGACGAAGGCTTCCAGGCGGGCGCGTTGCCAGCGCTCCTCCAGGGCTTCGAGGCGTACCTTGACCACGGCCACGCCAATGATCTTGCCTTGTTCCTCCAGGCCGTGGGCCAGGTAGTAGCCGGGTTCGCCGTTGGTACTGCCGATGCCATAGAAGCGCCCGGGTTGGCCGCGTACAGCGTTCTGGTAATAGGCCCGGAACGATAGGTCCTCGCCCAGGTAGCTGTCGACGTCGCGCCAGTTGCTGGTGGCCAACACCCGCCCCGTGGTGTCCATCACATAGATGGCGCGGCTGCGGCTGCGACGGTTCAGGCCTTCGAGGTATTGGTTGACGGTCTGCCGGTGTTCCGGCGAAGGATCGGCGAGCAGCTTGGATACGCTGGATTCCAGTTCCAGCAGGCTCGGCAGATAGGTGTACTTGCTGATCTCACTTTCTACGGCGCGGGCGTGCAGCTCCAGTTGGCGTTCGCCATTTTCACTGAGGGTGCGGATGCCGTTGTGTTCGCTGATCCAGAAGCCGGCATAGCCCAGGCCGATCATCAGCAGAATGACCAGGGGCGGTAGGAACAGGTGGCGGATCAGACGGGGTTTCACGGCAAGTGATGGCGGTGCGGCGCGATAGAGAGTGGGGTCGCATTTCATCACAGATGCCTTGGGTCAACCACTGCACGATTCCTGTAGGAGCCGGCTTGTCGGCGATGAGAGCGTCCCTGACGATAGGGGAGTCAGGTTTGCGCGCCCATCGCTGGCAAGCCAGCTTGTGCAGGAGTGCTGGTTTTAGTGCTGCAGAATCTTCTCGAGGAAATGCTGCGCACGTTCGGAGCGGGCGCTGATATCGCCAAAGAACTCTTCTTTCGGACAGTCCTCGATGATCTGGCCCTTGTCCATGAAGATCACCCGGTTCGCCACTTTGCGGGCAAAGCCCATTTCGTGGGTCACGCACATCATGGTCATGCCTTCATTGGCCAGTTGCACCATCACGTCCAGCACCTCGTTGACCATTTCCGGGTCCAGGGCCGAGGTCGGTTCGTCGAACAGCATGACGATCGGGTCCATGGCCAGGGCGCGGGCGATGGCCACACGCTGTTGCTGACCGCCGGAGAGCTGGCCCGGATGCTTGTGAGCGTGGGCCGCCAGGCCGACGCGATCCAGCAGTTGCAGGCCTTTCTTGGTGGCCTCTTCCTTGCTGCGGCCCAGCACCTTGATCTGCGCGATGGTCAGGTTCTCGGTGATGCTCAGGTGCGGGAACAGCTCGAAGTGCTGGAACACCATGCCCACCCGCGAGCGCAGTTTCGGCAGGTTGGTCTTCGGGTCGGCAATCGAGGTGCCATCGACCACGATGTCGCCTTTCTGGAAGGGTTCCAGGGCGTTGACGCATTTGATCAGGGTGGATTTGCCGGAGCCGGACGGCCCGCAGACCACCACCACTTCCCCCTTCTTGACCTCGGTGCTGCAATCGGTCAGCACCTGGAAGTCCCCATACCACTTGTTGATGTTCTTGATAGAGATCATACGGCGAACCTTTTTTGCAGACGCTTGACCAGCAGCGAGGCGGCAAAGCTGATTGTGAAATACACCAGACCGGCAACGATCAGGAATTCATTGGAGCGGCCGATGATGTCGCCGCTGGAGCGCGAGGCGTTGAGGAAGTCCACCAGGCCCACGGTGTAGACCAGTGAGGTGTCCTGGAACAGGATGATGCTCTGCTGCAGCAGCAGCGGGGTCATCTTGCGGAACGCCTGGGGCAGGATGATCAGGCGCATGGTCTGGCCATAGCTCATGCCCAGCGCCTGGGCTGCGCCCATCTGGCCCTTGGGGATTGCCTGCACGCCGGCGCGGACGATTTCGCAGAAGTACGCTGCCTCGAACATCATGAAGGCCACGATGCATGAGGTGAAGGCGCCGATCGGGGTGTCTTCACCGGTGATCCAGCGCAGTACGAACGGCACGGCGAGGTAGAACCAGGTAATCACCAGCAGCAGTGGGATCGAGCGGAAATAGTTGACGTAGGCACCGGCCAGGTTCGACAGCAGCTTGTTGTGGGACAAGCGCATCAGTGCCAGCGCGGTGCCGAGGATGATACCGCCGACCACGCCCATGACCATCAGCTTGAGGGTCATCAGCATGCCGTTCCACAGGCCGGGAATGGCCGGGATGATGCCCGAGAAGTCGAGTTCCATTATTTACCCCCCACGGAGATCAGGCCGGGGACCGATACTTTCTTCTCTACCACGCGCATCAGCAGCATCAGGCTCATGTTCAGGGTGAAGTAGATCAAGGTAGCCAGGGTGAAGGCTTCAAACAGGTTGGCCGAGAATTCGGCGGTCTGCTTGGTCTGGGCCAGCAACTCCATCAGGCCGATCAGCGAGGCCACGGAGGAGTTCTTGAAGACGTTGAGGAATTCCGAGGTGAGCGGCGGAATGATGATCCGGTAGGCCTGGGGCAGCAGCACGTTCCAGTAGATCTGCGGCAGCGAAAAACCCATGGCGCGTGCGGCGGATTCCTGGCCGCGAGGCAGGGCCTGGATACCAGTACGTACCTGCTCGCAAACCCGCGCGGCAGTGAACAGGCCCAGGCACACGACAACGCTCAGATAGGCCGAGGTGGTCGGGTTGAGGTCCTGCTTGTACCACTCCTGGAGGTTCTGCGGCAGCAGATCCGGCACCAGGAAGTACCAGATGAACAGCTGCACCAGCAGCGGCACGTTGCGGAAAATCTCCACGTAGACGGTGGCGATGCCCGACACCAGACGGTTCGGCACGGTGCGCATGACCCCGAGGACCGAACCCAGCACCAGCGCAATGATCCAGGCCACCACGGCGATAGCGATAGTCCAGCCTAAACCGGTGATGAACCAGTCGAGATAGGTCTCGCTGCCCACGCCGGTGGACTTGAAGAATACGCCCCAGTCCCAGTTGTAATTCATTAGGGTTACCCCTCAGATCGTTCGATGTACAAGCACCCGCCTGGGGACGTCCGTTCCCGCCTGACGTTGACCGTCAGGCACACGCGATCGGCTCGACAACCACCGGTTCGAGTGTTTCCAAAAAATGCCAGCAGGTAGTGACAGACTCCTGAAGGGGCAGGGCCCCTTCAGGAGATAAGATTAGTCAGGAATCAGGACTTTTTATCGTCAGCCGCTTTGTCGGTCGGGTTGGCGATCAGGGCCTTGAGCTCATCGCTCATCGGGAACATCAGGTTCAGGCCTTTTGGCGGAATCGGCGCTTGGAACCACTTGTCGTAGATCTTGTTGATTTCGCCCGACTTGTAGGTGGCGACAATGGCGTCATCCACGGCTTTCTTGAACGGAGCATCGCCCTTGCGAACCATGCAACCGTAGATCTCGTAAGACTGAGGAGTGCCGGTTACGGCCCAGTCGCCTGGCTTCTTGGCCTTGGCCATTTCACCAGCCAGCAGCGCGTCGTCCATCATGAAGGCTACCGCGCGACCCGACTCCAGCATCTGGAACGACTCACCGTGGTCCTTGGCGGAGATCACGTTCATGCCCATCTGCTTGTCGGCATTCATCGACTTGAGGATGCGCTCGGAGGTGGTACCAGCGGTGGTTACCACGTTCTTGCCTTTCAGGTCAGCGAAGTCCTTGTAGGTCGAATCCTTCTTGGACAACAGACGGGTACCGATTTCGAAGATGCCGACGGAGAAGTCGACCTGTTGCTGGCGCTCGACGTTGTTGGTGGTGGAGCCGCATTCAACGTCCACGGTGCCGTTCTGCACCAGCGGGATACGGGTCTGCGAAGTCACCAGGTTGTACTTGACCTTGAGGTCGGGAATGTCGAGGTCTTTCTTGATTGCTTCGACGATTTTCAGCTGGATGTCGTGGGAGTAGCCCACTGGCACGCCGGAAGCGTCAGCAATGTAGGAAAACGGAATGGAAGCGTCGCGATGTCCGAGGGTGATGGTGCCGGACTCTTTGATTTTCTTCAGTGTGCCGGTGAGTTCGGCAGCGAAAACTGGAGTGCTAATCAGAGCGGCAGCGATAGCTGCGCCCAACAGATGGGGAACGATGCGCATCAATATTTCCTCGACATTTGTTTTTTTTATGAAGCCAGTTCGACGGCTCTTTTATACAGCGAATGCCTTGACGGCTCCTGCTGTGTTGGCACGACAGGCATTCGTCGCACAGTGTAGAGCATGAGTCGTGCCAGACCCATTGATAGCGCACAAGTCATTGATTTTGCTTGGTATTAAATATTTATGGCTGGGATTTTTCGTTGGTTTTATCCGGTTAACCGAATCGCTTCTGGCTAATTATTCGGAAAACCGAACGCGCTCCGGCTGCTTGTAGGCGGCAGATTGCTGGTGAAACATTCAACTTATTGGCCCACAAAAAAGCCCCTGAACCTTCCGGTGCAGGGGCTATTGTCTGCCTGAGATATTCAGGCCGCCTGGATCTTGCGGCGATTGTGTTCGACTTTCTGCAGATAATCCTCCAGCTGCTGCTGTTCTGCTTCGCTGGTGAACAGCCCCAGCTTGCTCCGGCGCCAGAGAATGTCCTGAGCCTTCAGCGCCCACTCTTCGGCGCACAGATAGTCCACTTCGCGGGTGTAGAGGCCGCCACCAAGGTGCTCGCCCATGTCGCTGAGGCTGTGCACACCTTCCAGCAAGCGCCAGGTGCGGCTGCCGTAAGTGGTGGCCCAGCGGCGGGCGATCTGGCTGGGCACCCAGTCGAATTTCTTGCGGATGGCTTCCGACAGGGCTTGTGGTGTAGTCATGTTTTTGCCGCCGGGCAAGGTGGCGTGTGCGGTCCAACTTGGCTTGGCCTGCTTGAAGTAGGGCGCCAGTTGCGCCATCGCCGATTCCGCCAGCTTGCGATAGGTGGTCAGCTTGCCGCCAAACACCGACAGCAGTGGCGCTTCGTTGCCACTGCCGGAAAGGGCCAGGGTGTAGTCTCGAGTCACGGCCGAAGGGTTATCGGATTCATCGTTGCACAGCGGACGAACACCGGAATAGCTGTGCAGGATGTCGCTGCGGCTCAGCTGTTTCTTGAAGTGTGCATTGACCACTTGCAGCAGGTAATCGGTTTCCCCCTCGGTGATCGCCACCTTGGCCGGATCGCCGGTGTATTCCCGGTCGGTGGTGCCAATCAGGGTGAACTGATTGAGATAGGGAATGGTGAAGACGATGCGTTGGTCTTCGTTCTGCAGGATATGCGCGTGCTCACCTTCGTACAGCTTGGGCACGATCAGGTGGCTGCCCTGGATCAGGCGGATGCCGTAAGGCGACTCCAGCTTCAGGTCATCCTTGATGAACTTGGCGACCCACGGGCCAGCAGCGTTTACCAAGGCTTTGGCGGTGATGGAAAACAGGCTGCCGTCGGTGCGTTCCAGGTCCAGCTGCCACAGGCCCTTGCTGCGACGAGCGCTGATGCAGCGAGTCTGGGTGTGAACATGGGCGCCGTGTTCACGGGCGGCCATGGCATTGAGCACCACCAGGCGCGCATCGTCGACCCAGCAATCGGAGTATTCGAAACCCTTGGTGATTTCCGCCTTCAGGGCGCTGTCGGCGCCGAACTTCAGGCTGCGTGAACCGGCGAGTTTTTCCCGCTTGCCCAGGTGGTCATAGAGGAACAGGCCGGCGCGAATCATCCAGGCTGGACGCAGGTGCGGCCGGTGCGGCAGGACAAAACGCATGGGTTTGACGATGTGCGGCGCCTTGGCCAACAGCACTTCACGCTCGGCCAAGGCTTCGCGTACCAGGCGGAACTCGTAATGTTCGAGGTAGCGCAGGCCACCGTGGATCAGCTTGCTGCTGGCCGACGAGGTGTGGCTGGCCAGATCGTCTTTTTCGCAAAGGAATACGGACAAGCCGCGACCCGCCGCATCCGCGGCAATTCCAACACCATTGATCCCACCGCCGATGACGGCGATGTCGTAAACCTCGGAAAGAGGGCGCGCGGGCAAGGTAGAAGTGGGCATCGACGGGCCTCGTGTTGCTTTGATATTTGAATTCGAACATCAAATGTTCATTTTCGAAAATACTAGCGCATAAGGAAGCCAGCATCCAGCGGCTTTCGATTGAAAAAACTGATCGAAAGGGGCTGAAAAGAAGGTTTTCGAACATTTATAAGGATTAACTGTAGCTGCTGCTGCGGCCACGAGCCGTGTTTCGAGGTGCGGCCAGGACGGCCACGGCAATTGGGAAAGGCCTGAGGCCCAGGGTTTTGTATTTGGGGCCTGGCCCAATCCTGGGCGGGCGGTCAGACCACTTCGAGGCGGATCTTGTGCTGGTGGAGCAATTGGGCCAGGGCTGGCACTGGTTGCTGGTCAGTGACCAGGCAATCGATCAGGCTGATGGGGCCGAGGCGAATCATGGCATTGCGCCCGAACTTGCTCGAGTCGGCGGCGAGGATCACCTGGCGGGCGTTGGCAATGATCGCCTGGGAAACCCGTACTTCCTGATAGTCGAAGTCCAGCAGGCTGCCGTCCTCGTCGATGCCGCTGATGCCGACCAAGGCGAAGTCCACCTTGAACTGATTGATGAAATCGACACTGGCCTGGCCTACCACACCGCCATCACGGCGGACATTGCCGCCTGTGAGCAGCACGTCGAAGTCGTCCTTGGCGCTGAGCATCGAGGCGACATGCAGGTTGTTGGTGATGATTTTCAGATGGCTGTGATTGAGCAGGGCGCGGGCAATGGATTCGGTGGTGGTGCCGATGTTGATGAACAGCGAGGCGTGATCGGGGATCTGCGCGGCCACGGCTTCGCCGATGCGTTGTTTCTCATCACGCATCTGGTCGGCGCGCATGGCGTAGGCGGTGTTTTCTACGCTGGAGTCATAGGCCGCGCCGCCGTGGTAGCGACGCAGCAGATTGACTTCCGCCAGTTGGTTGATATCACGGCGGATGGTTTGCGGGGTAACGACGAACAGCTGGGCCAATTCCTCGATGCTGACGTAGCCGCGTTCGCGAACCAGGTCGAGGATTTGCTGCTGACGGGGAGGCAGATTCATGGGGCGTCCTTTGGGCTGCCGTGCAAAATTTGCCCATGATGCCGTACGAATCTGCTCCCTGCCAGTTACAACCGGATACGAATCCGGCTGATGGCTTATTTGGCCTCCTCGTGGGGCTCCCAGTCGCGGGTGCGGCTGACGGCCTTCTTCCAGCCGGCGTACAGGCTTTCTTTCTCCGCCTCAGCCAGCGTTGGCTCGAACTCACGCTCGATCACTGCCTTGCCCCGCAGTTCTTCCAGGCTGCCCCAGAAGCCGCACGCCAGGCCTGCCAGGTAGGCAGCGCCCAGGGCCGTGGTTTCACGCATTTGCGGGCGTTCCACCAGGGTGCCGAGAATGTCGGCCTGGAACTGCATGAGGAAGTTGTTGGCCACAGCACCACCGTCCACCCGCAGTGCTTTCAGGCGTTCGCCGGAGTCTTGCTGCATGGCGTCGAGTACATCGCGGGTCTGGTAGGCGATGGATTCCAGGGCGGCGCGGATGATGTGGTCCACCCGCACACCGCGTGTCAGGCCAAACAGTGCGCCACGGGCATAGGGGTCCCAGTACGGAGCGCCGAGACCGGTGAAGGCCGGTACCAGGTACACGCCATTGCTGTCCTTGACCTTGTTGGCGAAGTATTCGGTGTCATGGGCATCGTTGATGATTTTCAGTTCATCACGCAGCCATTGCACGGTGGAACCACCGTTGAATACCGCGCCTTCCAGGGCATAAGCCACTTCGCCACGCGGGCCGCAAGCGATGGTGGTGAGCATGCCGTGCTTGGACTTGACCGCCTTGTCGCCGGTGTTCATCAGCAGGAAGCAGCCCGTACCGTAGGTGTTTTTCGCCTGGCCCGGTTCTACGCACATCTGGCCGAACAGGGCCGCTTGCTGATCGCCGGCAATGCCGCCGATGGCAATGCCGCTTTTGGTGCGGCCGTAGATTTCCGAGGAGGACTTCACTTCCGGCAGAATTTCCCGTGGGATATCCAGTACCTCCAGCATCTTCGCATCCCACTCCAGGGTGTGGATGTTGAAGAGCATGGTGCGCGAGGCATTGGTGTAGTCGGTGACGTGGGTCTTGCCGCCAGTGAATTTCCAGATCAGCCAGCTGTCGATGGTGCCAAACAGCAGTTCGCCGTTGCGCGCGCGCTCGCGACTGCCTTCGACGTTGTCGAGGATCCACTTGAGCTTGGTGCCGGAGAAGTAGGGGTCGGTGACCAGGCCGGTAGTGTCGCGGATGTAGTCTTCCAGGCCGTCGCGCTTGAGCTGCTGGCAGATCTCGGTGCTGCGGCGGCACTGCCAGACGATGGCGTTGTAGATCGGCCGGCCGGTGCTCTTGTCCCAGACCACAGTGGTTTCACGTTGGTTGGTGATGCCAATGGCAGCCACCTGATCGTGATGCAGGCCGGCTTGTGCCAGGGCCTCGACCATCACTGCGCTCTGGGTGGCGAAGATTTCCATTGGGTCATGCTCGACCCAGCCGGCCTGTGGGTAATGCTGGGCGAATTCACGCTGAGCAGTGCAGACCACGTTGGCGTCGCGATCGAAAATGATCGCCCGGGAGCTGGTCGTACCCTGATCAAGGGCAATGATGTAGTTCTTATTCTGAATGTCGGTCATGTCGATTGCCTTGGACGAAATAAGGGAGTGAGAACCGGCACGTGATCGGTTTGGGCAGGATCACGCACCGCTGGATTCAGGAAGCTTTTACTTTGCCATCGGTGGCCTGTTCTGCCTCAGGGGCAGGGGCGGCGCTGGGTAGATGACGGGCAATCAACCCGCGATAGGCCGCTGCACCGAGGCAGGCACCGAGGATCGGGGCGAAGATTGGCACCAGGAAATAGGGAATATCACGGCCGCCAGTAAACGAAATTTCACCCCAGCCAGCAAAGAACGTCATCAGTTTAGGTCCGAAGTCCCGCGCCGGGTTCATCGCAAAGCCGGTCAGTGGGCCCATGGCGCTGCCGATCACGGCAATCAGCAGGCCGATCAGCAATGGCGCCATCGGGCCCCGAGGCAGGCCATTGTTGTCGTCGGTCAGGGACATGATCACCCCCATGAGGATCGCGGTGATCACCACTTCCACCAGGAACGCCTGGGCAGTGGACAGCGCCGGGTTGGGGAAGGTGGAGAACACCGAGGCCAGTTCCAGGCTGGCCTGTGAGCCACGGATCATCTGGTGGGCTTGTTCGAAATCGAAGAATAGGTTGCTGTACAGCGTGTAAACCAACAGAGCTGCGCAGAAGGCGCCGGCGATCTGGGCGAGGATGTAGAACGGCAGTTTGCGTTTTTCAAAATCGGCGAAGAGGCACAGCGCGATACTTACGGCCGGGTTCAGGTGCGCGCCGGAGACGCCGGCGGTCAGGTAGATCGCCATGCTGACGCCGATCCCCCAGATGATGCTGATTTCCCACAGGCCGAAGCTGGCGCCCGCGACCTTGAGCGCGGCGACACAGCCGGTGCCGAAGAAGATCAACAGTGCAGTACCCAGGAACTCGGCGATGCATTGGCCCGATAGCGACGGTTGTTGCAGAGCAGTTGTCATTGTGAACCTCGATTTTTGTTGTTGTCTGGCGCTGCTGCAAAAGGCATGGAGCGCGACTTCCAACGAAGAGGGAATCCCCATTCCGACCTCGTCTTGCTACGGGGTGCAACTTTGGATCTGTCGCATCATATTCAGAAACGAAAAAATATAGACAAGAAACACCGCTGTCAAAGGTCGAAAGTGAACTAGTGGTCATTTTATAGATATCAATCAAATGAATGATTCCGGGGGCTGGTTCCGTGAGTGATAGGAACCCTCGCTCCCCAAGACTCAAGGGGCGGTTATCAAGGCTTGTAATAGAGCCTTTTGCTGATGAATGGCCTAAAATCCGTGGGCTTTTTTTCCTCTTCATCCATCGCCTGGAGCTGTCATGACCCCCGCACTGGACCTGCTGAAAAAAGTTCGCGCCGAACATCGTATCCACAGTTACGAACATGATCCCAAGGCAGCGTCTTATGGCCTGGAGGCAGCGGAGAAGCTCAACCTCGATCCGGCGCAGGTGTTCAAGACGCTGCTGGCCTGCAGTGAAAAGGGCGAATTGCTGGTGGCGGTGGTGCCGGTCGTCGGAAGTCTTGATCTGAAGGCGCTGGCCCAGGCGGCCGGGGTGAAAAAGGCTGAGATGGCTGATCCGGCCGCCGCCCAGCGTGCCACCGGTTATCTCCTGGGGGGGATCAGCCCGCTAGGGCAGAAGAAACGCCTGCGGACCTTTATTGATAACAGCGCACAACCGTTCGCCAGCATTTTCGTCAGTGCCGGCCGTCGTGGTCTGGAGGTGGAGTTGGCAGCTGCTGTGCTGGCCGAACATACGCAGGCGAAGTTCGCCGATATCGGGCGTTCTTGAGTCGAAGTGTCGGCGGTGGATCAGGCCGCTGCTGTATGCAGGAAAATCTTCCCTTCTGTGTCTGTCGCGTTCCTTGTCCCGGGGCCCATGCTGGCGCTCGACTGTTCAAGGAGAAAGGTTATGCAGCTTGAGTTTCATCAGATCGATGCGTTCAGCGATCGACCATTCGCCGGCAATCCGGCGATGGTTTATCGGCTCGAGTCATGGCTCAGTGATGAGTTGATGCAGCAGATCGCTGCCGAGCACAACCTGGCGGAAACCGCCTTTGTAGTGCGCGAGGCGCAAGGCTGGCGCATCCGCTGGTTCACCCCGGCGACTGAGGTGCCCTTGTGCGGGCATGCCACCTTGGCCAGTGCCTACGTATTGTTCGAAATTTATGAAGAGTCGGCGCAACGCATCGAATTTCTCAGTCGCTCCGGGCCGTTGAGTGTCACCCGGGAGGGCGGGCTGCTGTGGCTGGACTTCCCCCTGCGCAGTCCTGGCGGTCAGGCTGGATTGGAGGTAGTGGCGCAGGCGTTGGGTACCAAGGTGGTCGAGTTGCTGGGAGCCAATGAGTTATTGGCGGTGCTGGAATCCGAGCAGGCGGTGCGCGAGTGCCGACCGGACATGGCGGCATTGGCCAAGCTGCCTTGGCCAGGGGTGATTGTTACCGCCCGAGGCGACAAGCATGACTTTGTCTCGCGTTATTTTGCCCCGGCCATCGGCATCGATGAGGACCCTGTCACGGGTTCGACCCATTGCTGCCTGACGCCATACTGGGCGCAGCAGTTGGGCAAGCAGCAGTTGAGTGCTTATCAGTGCTCCGCGCGGGGTGGTGCCTTGTTCTGTCGGCTGGAAGGCGAGCGCGTGAAGATCGGTGGGCATGCCCGATTGATCGCGAGTGGGCATTTACATCTGCAATGATCGGCCGGGACTTTCGTCGGCAAGCCGACTCCTACGTGCGGTGTTGTAGGAGCAGGCTTGCCAGCGAGGCGTGCTCAGTGAGCGCTGCTGTAGCGGCGCACTCCTGAGTCGCTGGCGGGAATCTGCGCCGCCGTGCTGCCCGAGGCCTGGAACAGCACCAGGTGTTCCGCGGCGACCCGGATCCCTACGTCCGCACCAACCTGGTGATCTGCATGGCTCGGGAAGATCGACTCCAGCTGGCTGCCGGTAGGCAGTTGCAGGCGATACAGGGTCGAGGCACCAAGGAAAGTCTTGCCGACGATACGCGCTTTCAGGCCACTGTCCGGCGCATAGACAATATCGTCAGGGCGCAGCAGCACGTCCACCGCGCCGCCGGCCGGCCAGGTGTAGGCCCGGTTGCCTTGCAGCATGCCCAGTTCGGTCTGTACCGATTCCGGGCTGCTCAACTGACCGCGAATGAAGTAGCCCTGGCCAATGAAGCTGGCGACAAAGGGCGTCTGTGGTTCGTGGTAGAGGTTATAGGGCGTGTCCCACTGCTCCAGGCGACCCTCCTTGAACACCCCTACCTGATCACTCACGGCAAAGGCTTCTTCCTGGTCATGGGTCACCAGGATCGCGCTGGTGCCACGGGCCTTGAGGATGTCACGCACCTCGTGGCTGAGCTTGCGTCGCAGCTCGCCGTCAAGATTGGAGAACGGTTCGTCGAGCAGCAGCAGTTGCGGTTCCGGTGCCAGGGCGCGGGCCAGGGCCACTCGCTGCTGTTGGCCGCCGGACAACTCGTGGGGAAAGCGCTTTCCGAGATTCTTCAGGTTGACCAGCTCCAGCAACTCGCCAACCACCCGATCTTTCTGTGGGTGCTTGCGGATACCGAAGGCAATGTTGTCTGCCACGCTCAGGTGCGGGAACAGGGCGTAATCCTGGAACACCATGCCGATTCGACGCTTCTCCGGTGCCAGGGTGAAGCCAGCGCTGGAAATGGTCTCGCCAGCCAGCTGGATTTCACCTTCATGCACCGGCTCGAATCCGGCGATGGCGCGCAGGGTAGTGGTTTTGCCGCAGCCGGATGAGCCCAGCAGGCAGCCAATATCCCCGGCATTGAGGTGCAGGTTGAGGTTCTGCACTACCCGTTGGTCCTGGTAGCCGCACGCCAGATTGCGCAGGTTCAGCAGTAATGGCTGGCTCATGCGTGGTGGTACGCCGGCTCGACGAGAAACTCGAGCAGGGCCTTCTGTGCGTGGAGACGGTTTTCCGCCTGATCCCAAGCCACCGAGCGTGAGTCGTCCAGCAGGTCAAGGCTGATTTCCTCGCCGCGGTGGGCGGGCAGGCAATGCATGAACAGCACGTCCGGCGCCGCCAGGTCGAGCAGGGCGCGGTTTACCTGGAACGGAGCGAACAGCTTCAGGCGCTTGGCGGTCTCTTCTTCCTGGCCCATGGAGGTCCAGACGTCAGTACTCACCAGGTGGGCTCCGGTTACGGCTTCGCGAGGATCGCGGACAATGATTACACGATCGCCGGCCTTGGCTACGAACTCTGGGTTCGGCTCATAACCTTCCGGGCAAGCGATACGCAGTTGGAAGTCGAATTGGATGGCCGCTTCTATATAGCTGTTGCACATGTTGTTGCCGTCGCCTATCCAGGCCACGGTCTTGCCCTGGATCGAGCCGCGATGCTCAAGGAAGGTCTGCATGTCGGCCAGCAACTGGCACGGGTGCAAATCGTCGGACAGGCCATTGATCACCGGTACGCGGGAATTGGCCGCAAACTCGGTCAGGGTGCTGTGGGCAAAGGTACGGATCATCACCGCGTCGAGCATGCGCGACATGACGATGGCGCAATCGCCGATGGGCTCGCCACGTCCCAGTTGGGTGTCCCGTGGCGAAAGGAAGATGGCTTGGCCGCCGAGCTGGATCATGCCGGCTTCGAAAGACAGTCGGGTACGGGTCGACGACTTCTCGAAAATCATGCCAAGCACACGATTTTTCAAAGGCTCGAAGAGTACGCCGCGGTTACGCAGGTCCTTCAGCTCGATGCCTCGACGAATCACACTGACCAGCTCTTCGGGCGTGCAATCCATCAGGGAGAGAAAGTGCCTTGCGCTCATCATTAACTACCTTTTTGCAACGGACCGCAGATTCTCAAAGCCTTGTTTAATCGAACAACGGGCTGGACCTGCGGCGAAAGCCGCACGGGGCGACGAAATAGGGGAAGGCGCGATCTTATAATTAAATGTCGCGTCTTACCAATAGTGCTACAGCGATTATGGGCATTCAGAGAGGCCAGGACGCGAATGCGCTAGCACTTTTGAGACCAGTTTCCAGGCAGCAGCCAGGCATTTGTACACTGCCCCAACGCGGCTTGGCAATCGAGCGAGGCGGTGGCAGTGCGGTTGCGGTCGTTTTCTGACCTGTGGGCCGAGGGGCTTCCCTGAGTATTCTGCGAGTTGCCAGACTGAAATATTTCCTAATGCAAAGTGCTGAGGTTATAAAGATCAATCGGCAGTAGGGAAGCGTGTGCAATGGAGTCCAAGGAGCAACAACTGATGACGCTGTTGGGGCTCACGGCCCGCACGCTCACCGACATGACCGCCTCAGTGACGGCGTTTTCTTTCGAGCTGCTGCGCAGCGAGGATCCCGTCACTTGTGCCGCGGCGCGCAAGATGATCGACCGAATGATGACCCTGAGTGCCGGTCTGGATGAGCACTGGCGATTGCTCGCCGAGCTGTCCGGGGTGTATGCGGAGCAAGGGCCCATCGACTCGACAGTGCAAATCTCCTCGGACGGTGCACCGAGGCTGCCCTCTAATTGAGCACTGCGATCATGGCCGAGGGTGATGGCTGTGAATTCATATGGCGAACGTCGCTGGTGTCCGCTGGAGGCAGCCGCCATAGTTTTTGCTCCCAGTGACCGCATACGGGTCGCCATCAAACAATAGAGACTGGCCATGACCAAGACTCTCCATCACCGTGCCTGCCATCTGTGTGAAGCTATCTGCGGCCTGTCCCTGGAAATCACCGAAGAAGAGGGCAGCGGCCCACGCATCACCTCGATCAAGGGTGATCCCCAGGACAGCTTCAGTCGTGGTCATATCTGCCCCAAGGCGGTGGCCTTGCAAGATATCCAGAATGATCCGGATCGCCTGCGCCAACCGGTGCGGCGTGTCGGCAATGAGTGGCAGCCGATTGAATGGGATGAGGCTTTTGCCCTGGTAGCGGAGCGTCTGGCGAGTATCCAGGAGCGTCATGGCAATAACGCGGTGGCAACGTACCAGGGGAATCCGAGTGTCCACAATTATGGATTGATGACCCACAGCAACTATTTTCTGGGGCCGCTCAAGACCCGCAACCGCTTCTCGGCCACTTCGGTCGATCAACTGCCGCAGCACCTGACCAGCTACTTGATGTACGGCCACGGTTTGCTGCTGCCGATTCCCGATATCGACCACACCGATTTCATGCTGATCCTGGGCGGCAATCCCCTGGCGTCCAACGGCAGCATCATGACCGTGCCAGATGTGGAGAAACGCCTGAAGGCAATCCAGGCCCGTGGCGGCAAGGTGGTGGTGGTTGATCCGCGGCGCAGCGAAACGGCGGCGATGGCCGATCAGCATCTGTTCGTCCGCCCGGGCGGTGATGTGGCTTTGCTGTTTGGCCTGCTGAACAGCATTTTCGAGGAAGGACCGACCCGCGACAGTCACCTGCAGGTAGACGGTCTGGCCGAGGTGCACCAAGCCATTTTCCGTTTCACTGCGGAGGCCATGAGCCCGCTGTGCGCCATTCCGGCAGCGCAGATTCGCCAGTTGGCGCGAGAGTTCGCCTCGGCGGACAAGGCGGTTTGCTATGGCCGCATGGGGGTTTCGACTCAAGCGTTCGGTACGCTGTGCCATTGGTTGCTGCAACTGCTCAATCTGGTTACCGGCAATCTTGATCGGGTGGGCGGGGCTTTGTGCACCTCGCCGGCGGTGGATCTGGTGGCAGCGACGTCTGGTGGTCATTTCAATGTCTGGCAGAGTCGGGTTTCCGGGCTGCCGGAGTACGGCGGCGAGCTGCCGGTGTCGGCACTGGCCGAGGAAATGCTCACCGAGGGCGATGGGCAGGTGCGTGCCTTGATCACAGTGGCGGGCAACCCAGTGTTGTCCACGCCCAATGGTCGACAGTTGGAGCAGGCTCTGGAGGGTTTGGAGTTCATGCTCAGCATCGACTTGTACATCAATGAAACCACCCGTTATGCGGACCTGATTCTGCCGTCCACCTCGGCCCTGGAGAACGATCACTACGACACCACCTTCAACCTGTTCGCGGTGCGCAATGTCAGCCGCTTCAACCGGGCAATTCTGCCCAAGCCCGAAGGTGCATTGCATGATTGGGAGATATTCGTTGGCTTGGCCAAGGCGTTTGCTGCAAGAACCGGCAGTCCGCTCAAACCGACCATCGCGCCAGCGCAAATGATCGATATGGGCTTGCGAGCCGGACCCTACGGGGATGCTTCGACGCTCAAGCTGTCGCTGGCGACTTTGGACCAACATCCGCACGGCATCGACCTGGGAGCGCTGCAGCCGAATTTGGCAGCACGCTTGAAGACTGAGAATCGGCGGATTCAGGCCGCACCGGCAGCGATCATGGCTGACCTTGCACGGTTTGCCGCTCTGCGTGCACCGCAGGAGGATGAATTGCTGCTGATTGGGCGGCGACATGTGCGCAGTAACAATTCCTGGATGCATAACTATCACCGTTTGGTGAAGGGCAAGCCCCGTCACCAGTTGTTGATGCATCCAGAGGATCTGGCCCGCCGAGGTCTGAGTGATGGCCAGCGGGTGCGGATCAGCTCCCGGGTCGGTGCGGTGGAGGTGGAAGTGTTGGCCAGCAGCGAGATGATGCCGGGAGTGGTCAGCCTGCCCCATGGCTGGGGGCATGGACGGCCAGGCGTCCACATGGCGATTGCCACGGAGCAGCCTGGCTGCAGCGCCAATGACCTGACTGATGAGCGCCAGCTCGATGTGTTGTCGGGGAACGCAGCGTTGAACGGGGTGCCGGTCAAGGTGGCGGCGGCCTGAGATGTCTGTCGGAGAGGCCGAGCAGGGCGCTCAGGATTCCGTTACAATGCGCCACCGTGCCGACAACAGAGTCGGAAAGTTCAGCCGAGGTGTTCCATGGATATCATCGAAACTATTAAAGAGCAGATTGCCAACAACACCATTCTGCTTTACATGAAAGGCTCGCCGAATGCCCCGCAGTGCGGCTTCTCTGCGAAAGCCGCTCAGGCCGTAATGGGCTGTGGTGAGAAGTTCGCTTACGTGGACATCCTGCAGAACCCGGAAATTCGCGCCAACCTGCCCAAGTACGCCAACTGGCCAACCTTCCCGCAACTGTGGGTGGGTGGTGAGCTGGTTGGGGGCAGCGACATCATGGCTGAAATGTTTGCCAACGGTGAGTTGCAGACCCTGGTCAAGGCCGCCGCCGAGAAAGCCGCTGCCAAGACCGAGGCCTGAGTCTCGTTGCGCTGTAGGAGCAGCGGGGCAGTGTCCCGCTTGCCGGCGAAGAAGTCCTGAGAATCCTCAAAGTCCTTTTGTCATTCTCAGGATGTTCCATACGCGCATTTGCTCCTGCTTTTTACGTGAATATATCCGCGTAATAAAAAAGCCCCGCCTCTCTTACGAGGGCGGGGCTTTTTATCGCCTGAGCTTTACGAGTTAACTTACTCGTCACCCATTTGCGATTGCAGATAGTTCTCGATACCAACTTTGTCGATCAGGCCAAGTTGAGTTTCCAGCCAGTCGATGTGTTCTTCTTCGGATTCAAGAATATCTTCCAGCAGTTCACGACTGCCGAAGTCACCTACCGATTCACAGTGAGCGATGGCGACCTTGAGGTCCGCATGGCCGGTACGCTCGATGCGCAGGTCACACTCGAGCATTTCCTTGGTGTGTTCGCCGATGTGCAGCTTGCCCAGGTCCTGGACGTTCGGCAGGCCTTCGAGGAAGAGGATGCGCTTGATCAGCTTGTCCGCATGCTTCATCTCGTCGATGGACTCGTGATACTCGTGCTTGCCCAGTTTGTTCAGCCCCCAATCTTCATACATGCGCGCATGCAGGAAGTACTGATTGATCGCGACCAGTTCATTGGCAAGGATTTTGTTGAGGTGCTGGATGACTGTGATGTCGCCTTTCATGATGGGGTCCTGCCCTGTATTTAGTGGAACATGGGCAGAGTCTGAGCTGCACAAACATTACTGTCAAACCTAAGTTATTGAATAATATATGAAAATTAATCGGAATAAGAATGTTTGTGTTCCGCGTTTTGTCTCTAAGCGATTGAATTACAGGCATAAAAAAACCGGACGCTAGGTCCGGTTGTTTGAAACAGTGCTATTTATTCGCTAAATCAAGCAACATTAAATTCCACGGGATAGGGAATGGCTGCTTGGCTGCTCTGCAATTCGGTCAGGGTTTCGCGGACCACTTGTTTGGCCAGGCATGCACATTTTCCGCATTGGCTGGCAACGCCTGTTGTCTGACGCACTTCGCGGTAGCTGCAGCAACCTTCATAGATCGCTTCGCGAATTTGTCCGTCGGTAACACCGGTGCAGAGGCAGACATACATAGGATGAGAACCGTCGCTGGTTAGGGCTCAATTGCGATGGATCTTAATGTTAACGAGAATGATTGTCAAAGTGGTTTCGGTGGTGTTTGTTGCAGTTTCTTTCTGGGGTGACGAACGGTTTCGTTGGCGATAATGACAGATCAATCGCATTTTCCACTTTGTGGGCCAGCCTGGCGAAAAACCGTTAAGGACAGCTCAAAAACGCGGTGTATGATGGTCGGTCCTTGCGAAGTGGGGTCAGGTCACAGAGCTGTCGCAACCGCGTGGCAGACTCGAGGCCAATCCCCTTCTTCTATTACTACGTCCACACCAGGAGATCTCCAATGAGCGTACTCGTAGGCAAACAAGCCCCTGACTTCACCGTACCGGCCGTTCTCGGCAATGGCGAAATCGTCGACAGCTTCACCCTGTCCTCGGCCATCAAAGGCAAATACGGCCTGGTGTTCTTCTACCCGCTGGACTTCACTTTCGTTTGCCCGTCCGAGCTGATTGCTCTGGACCACCGCATGGCCGACTTCAAGGCACGCAACGTTGAAGTGATCGCTGTTTCGATCGACTCGCACTTCACCCACAACGCCTGGCGCAACACCCCGATCAATGCCGGCGGCATCGGTCAGGTTCAATACATCATGGCCGCTGACATGAAGCACGACATTGCCAAGGCCTATGACGTTGAATCCGAAGGCGGCGTGGCTTTCCGTGGCGCATTCCTGATCGACGACAAAGGCGTGGTTCGTTCGCAGATCATCAACGACCTGCCGCTGGGCCGTAACATGGAAGAGCTGATTCGTCTGGTCGACGCTCTGCAATTCCACGAAGAGCACGGCGAAGTCTGCCCTGCCAACTGGAAGAAAGGCGACAAGGGCATGACCGCTTCGCCAGAAGGCGTTGCTGCATACCTGAGCGAGAACGCCGGCAAGCTGTAAGCCTGGTGTCACGCATAAAAAAACCGGCCTAAGGGCCGGTTTTTTCATGGGCGCGATTTGGCGACTGAATTCAGTCGTCGAAGTCTTGCCAGCCGCCCATCTGCTTCCAACGGTTGACGATGCCGCAGAACAGTTCGGCGGTCTTCTCGGTGTCGTAGCGAGCCGAATGAGCCTCGCGACCGTCAAAGTCGATATCCGCGCTCTGACAGGCCTTGGCCAGTACCGTCTGGCCGTAAGCCAGGCCGGCGAGGGTTGCCGTGTCGAAGCTGGAGAACGGGTGGAACGGGTTGCGCTTCATGTCCAGGCGCGCAACGGCTGCGTTGAGAAAGCCCAGATCGAAGCTGCTGTTGTGACCCACCAGGATGGCGCGTTTGCAGCCATTGGCTTTCAGCGCCTTGCGCACACCACGGAAGATATCGGTGAGGGCGGTTTCTTCACTGACAGCCATGCGCAGGGGATGGTCGAGCTTGATCCCGGTAAATTCCAGGGCAGCCGCTTCGATGTTCGCACCTTCAAAAGGCTCGACCCGGAAGAAGTAGGTGTGTTCAGGAAACACGAACCCCTTTTCATCCATGCCGATGGTCGTTGCGGCAATTTCCAGCAGGGCGTCGGTGGCCGAGTTGAAACCACCGGTTTCAACGTCGACGACTACCGGCAGGTAACCGCGAAAGCGTGCCGCCATGGGGTGGCGAGGACCGCCGCTGTTACCTTCTTGTTCGTCGTCGAAATGGTCGTCACTCACGAGTGATCCTCCAGCAGGCGCCAGCGCAGTTTTTCTCCGGCGCGCAGCGGAATGACAGTCAGCTCACCGAACGGCAGGCTAGCGGGGGCGGTCCATTCTTCACGAACCAGGGTAATGCGATCAGTGTTGGCCGGCAGGCCATAGAAACGTGGGCCATTGAGGCTGGCAAACGCTTCCAGTCGGTCCAGGGCATTGCGCTGTTCGAACGCCTCAGCGTAGAGCTCGATCGCGGCAAAGGCGCTGTAGCAGCCGGCACAACCGCAAGCGGCTTCCTTGGCATGCTGGGCGTGGGGCGCCGAGTCGGTGCCGAGGAAGAACTTCTCACTGCCGCTGGTGGCTGCATCCAGGAGGGCTTCCTGGTGCGTGTTGCGCTTGAGAATCGGCAGGCAATAGAAGTGCGGACGAATACCGCCCACCAGCATGTGGTTGCGGTTGTACAGCAAGTGGTGCGCGGTGATGGTGGCGCCAACATTGGTCGAGGCCTCCTTGACGAACTGCACCGCTTCACTGGTGGTGATGTGCTCGAAGACCACCTTCAGGCTGGGGAAGCGCTCGACCACACGACGCATATGCTCGTCGATGAAGATCTTCTCGCGGTCAAAGACATCCACATCGCCGCGGGTCACTTCACCGTGGATCAACAGCGGCAGGCCTACTTCGGCCATGGCTTCGAGCACCGGAAAGATCGTGTCGATGCTGGTCACGCCCGAATCCGAGTTGGTGGTCGCGCCGGCCGGGTACAGCTTGGCCGCGTGCACGAAACCACAGGCCTTGGCTGCGCGGATCTCGTCCGGTTGGGTGCGGTCGGTCAGGTAGAGCACCATCAGCGGCTCGAAGCGGCTGCCGGCCGGCCGCGCAGCGAGAATGCGCTGGCGATAGGCGTCGGCTTCCACGGCGTTGCGCACCGGAGGTACCAGGTTAGGCATGATGATGGCGCGGCCAAAGGTGCGCGCGACATCTGCGACTGTATTGGGCAACACGGCCCCATCGCGAAGATGAATATGCCAGTCGTCGGGACGCAGCAGGGTCAGGCGGTCGGACATTGGAGGTTCCAGGCGGGTAAAACTCGAGGGAATGCTACCGGAAAAGACTCTTCCAGGCACTCGCTATCAAGTTTTGCGACGAGCAACCGATATCCCGAAGGTATGGCGAATTAATGCCTGCCGATTTTTTAGTACACGTCAGTGGAGCCTCCCGTGCGCCAGCGTTATCTAGCCTTGCTCAGTGTGTTTGCCAGCCTGCCCGCGATGGCTCTCACTTTCCAGACTCGCCTGGAGAGCATTGAGTGGACGGTCGAAGGCGATAAGTTCGAGTGCCGGCTGATTCAACCCGTCACCGATTTCGGTTCCGGCGAATTCGTTCGTCGTGCCGGCGAGCAGGCGATTTTCCGTCTCAAGAGCTTCAACCCGATGCAGGCGGGTGGTTCGGCGACCTTGCTCGCTGCAGCCGCTCCCTGGCAGCCGGGGCGTGGCGATATCAACCTTGGTGCGGTCAAGGCCGGTTCTGAGGGCGTGCTGTTCAACAGCAACCAGATGCAGGCCGGACGCTTGATCATTGGCCTGCTGGAAGGGCGCAGTCCGGTGGTCCGGCATTTCTCCCGTGAGGGCGGTGTGTCCGAAGTGCGTCTGTTGCCGGTGAAGTTCAGCAAGGCCTATAGCGATTATCAGGGGTGCATGGCCAAGCTGCTGCCGATGAACTACGAGCAAGTGAAACAGGCCGAGATCGGTTTCCCTGGTGGTGGCATTGACCTGGATGCGCGAGCCAAGGCCAGGCTGCAGGTCATGGTGGACTTCATCAAGGCGGACCCGACGGTCAATCACGTCGAGTTGGACGGGCACTCTGACAACAGTGGCAACCGCCTGACCAATCGTGACTTGTCCCGCCGCCGAGCTTTGGCGGTGATGGAGTTCTTCAAGGCCGCCGGCCTGGCCGAAAACCAGATCGTGGTGCGCTTCCACGGCGAGCGCTATCCCCTGGCGCCCAATACCAATGCCGCGAACCGGGCCAAGAATCGCCGGGTAAATGTGCATCTGGAACGGGTCGCCCCTACCGAAAAACCGGCTCCGGCGCCTCAGGCCGCCTCCGGTTCCAGCGCTGCGGCGACTTCCTGATACGGCTGTCGTCGTCGCGCGCTCGACATAATCTGTCGCCTGGTCGTCTTAAGCTGTCGCGCCTCTGTAAATTATCCGCGTGGATCGGTAGACTTGGCGGCTTTCCGTACAACCCCGTGGAGTGATGGCATGGCCGACGTAAACAAGGTCGTTCTCGCGTATTCCGGCGGCCTGGACACTTCGGTGATCCTCAAGTGGCTGCAGGATACTTATAACTGTGAAGTAGTGACTTTCACTGCTGACCTGGGTCAGGGCGAAGAAGTCGAGCCTGCACGTGCCAAGGCGCAAGCCATGGGCGTGAAAGAGATCTACATTGACGACCTGCGTGAAGAGTTCGTGCGCGATTTCGTTTTCCCGATGTTCCGCGCCAACACCGTTTACGAAGGTGAGTACCTGCTGGGTACTTCCATCGCTCGCCCGTTGATCGCCAAGCGTCTGATCGAGATTGCCAACGAAACTGGTGCTGATGCCATTTCCCATGGCGCCACCGGCAAGGGCAACGACCAGGTTCGTTTCGAGCTGGGTGCCTATGCCTTGAAGCCAGGTGTGAAGGTTATCGCTCCATGGCGCGAGTGGGACCTGCTGTCCCGCGAGAAGCTGATGGACTATGCCGAGAAGCACGGTATCCCGATCGAGCGCCACGGCAAGAAGAAGTCGCCGTACTCGATGGACGCCAACCTGCTGCACATCTCCTATGAAGGCGGCGTGCTGGAAGACACCTGGACCGAGCACGAAGAAGACATGTGGCGTTGGACCGTCTCTCCGGAGAACGCTCCTGACGCCCCGCAGTATCTGGAACTGACCTATCGCAACGGCGACATCGTTGCACTGGACGGCGTCGAAATGACTCCGGCTACCGTGCTGGCGACCTTGAACCGCATCGGTGGTGAACACGGTATTGGTCGTCTGGACATCGTCGAGAACCGTTACGTGGGCATGAAGTCCCGTGGCTGCTACGAGACTCCTGGCGGCACTATCATGTTGCGTGCCCACCGCGCCATCGAGTCCATCACCCTGGACCGTGAAGTGGCTCACCTCAAAGACGAGCTGATGCCCAAGTACGCCAGCCTGATCTACACCGGCTACTGGTGGAGCCCGGAGCGTCTGATGCTGCAACAGATGATCGACGCCTCCCAGGCCCACGTGAACGGTGTGGTTCGCCTGAAGCTGTATAAAGGCAATGTGATCGTTACCGGCCGCAAGTCCGATGAGTCGCTGTTCGATGCCAACATCGCCACCTTCGAAGAGGACGGCGGCGCCTACAACCAGGCGGACGCAGCAGGCTTCATCAAGCTCAACGCCTTACGCATGCGTATTGCGGCGAACAAGGGTCGGACTCTGGTCTGATTGCTGAGAACGTTAAAGGAACCCCGCGATAAGCGGGGTTTTTTTTGCCTCGGTTAATTCAAATGTCAGTTGGTTGTACGCGAGGCAAATTGAAGATGACTTTGTTGAATGTGCTGCTGTTATTTGTCGGCGACTAAGATTGGCTATTGATGCTTTTGATTTTTAGCTAAGTTTTAGTACGAAAAGTAGCTTCTTTAGTGATTAATCTTAAGCGTTCTCCAGAGTAAGCGACCTTTATCTAAATTATTTTGTAAGGCAATTCGGTATTGTTTGTAAGGATCGTCCTCGTAAGCCCGTAACCCCCTGAGACGCAGTGTCAGAGTCACTTCTCTGCGGTATTGTGCTGGCTCTAAAAATAACTCTCAGGACTTGGATGGACCTATGAAAAGAGTATTGATCGTGGATGATCACCCTGTTATTCGCTTGGCTGTGCGCATGTTAATGGAGCGTCATGGCTTTGATGTAGTAGCAGAGGCAGACAACGGCATGGATGCATTGAAGTTAGCTCTTGAACATGTTCCCGATATCTTGATCCTGGATATCGGGATTCCACAGTTGGATGGTCTTGAAGTGATAGCCCGTCTGATGTCCAAGGCCCCACCGATTAAAGTCCTGGTTTTGACCCTTCAGCTTCCTGGGCCCTTTTCCATGCGCTGCATGCAGGCCGGGGCTGCCGGCTACGTGTGCAAGCAGCAGGATATTACCGAGTTGATCAGTGCAGTACGGGCGGTACTGGCGGGTTACAGCTACTTTCCCAATGAAGCGCTACACACCTTTCGATCGAGTCAGGGCGCCAGCAGCGAGGAAGAAATGATCGAGTTACTTTCCGGTCGTGAGTTGGTCGTATTGAAGCAACTCACCAATGGCATGAGTAACAAGGAGATCGCCGAAGGACTGTGTTTGAGCAACAAGACTGTCAGCACTTATAAGCGTCGACTGCTCGCCAAGCTCAATGCCCGTTCATTGGTTGATCTGATCGAGTTTGCCCAGCGTCATCAGTTGGTGTGAGTGTTTGCTGGGCTATTGCCCTGAAGCGCTAGCGCTGGATGGGCTACCGCTTCAGCGCAGGCATGACCGGTCAGCCCTGAAGGCTGATCGGTCAGACTTCAACCGGTTGGGGAGGCACAAAAAAACCTCCGATGGGAGGTTTTTCTGCTGCTAGAGATCAAAGTCGTAATCGGCCAGTTGCTTTTGCAAACGCCGTTCTTCCAGAAGATTGTCGATAGTACGGCGCTTGCTCAGGTTGGTTTTCGCCACCTCGACTACGGGTTCGGAATCATCTGTTTCAGCCGCGATGAAGTCGTCTTCTACGTCCAGTTGTTCTTTGCCAGTGCTCATAGGGTCAACTCCAGGCTAAGACTGCCATTGGCGCCCCTTATAGCGATATTCTCCTGGCGGGTAAAAAAGATTTTTTCAATCGACTCATCAGAAAAATCAATGCTCAGTCAATCGTCAGAAGTCTTTTGCTTGTATTCGCACAGGTCTTCGATTCGACAGGCGCCGCAACGCGGCTTGCGTGCCACGCAGACATAGCGACCGTGCAGGATCAGCCAGTGATGAGAGTCCAGCAAAAACTCCTTGGGCACGAACTTCATCAGTTTCTTTTCAACCTCTACCACGTCCTTTCCGGGCGCCAGCCCGGTGCGATTGCTGACGCGGAAGATATGCGTGTCCACAGCCATGGTCAGCTGTCGAAATGCCGTGTTGAGCACCACATTGGCGGTCTTGCGCCCGACACCGGGCAACGCTTCCAGTTCTTCGCGGGTCTGCGGCACTTCACCATTGTGGCGTTCCACCAGCAAGCGACAGGTCTCGATGACGTTCTTCGCCTTGCTGTTGTAGAGGCCAATGGTCTTGATGTATTCGGACAGGCCCTCGACCCCCAGGGCATGAATAGCCGCCGGTGTATTGGCCACGGGGAAGAGTTTGGCGGTCGCCTTGTTGACTCCGACGTCGGTCGATTGCGCCGAAAGAATGACTGCGATCAGCAACTCGAATGGCGAGGAGTAGGCCAGCTCGGTTTTCGGCTCGGGGTTGTCTTCGTGAAGTCGGCGAAATATTTCCAGACGTTTGGCGGCATTCATGGGTGGTTCATTTCCTCGAAGGCGGTCGGTTGAAGATCGAAGAGGCGGCCCAGGCCCGTTGCGCGGCCAATAGCAGACCCAGCAGGATAAAACCGCCGGGGGCCAGTGTCAGCAGGCGTAGTCCGCCTTGCGGCAGCAGCACCCAGCCGCTGCCATCATCCGCGAGGCCGGCGAGCCAACCCAGATGGTTGCCCAGCGCGCCGGTACCCAGCAGTTCGCGCAAGGCGCCCAGCACTATCAGTGCACTACAGAAACCGCCGGCCAGGCGTAAGCGGGCGGGGTGCTGGAAAAAGCCTGCCTGCTCCAGGACCACGCATTGCAGTGCCAGCAAGCCCAGGTAAAGCCCCAGTTGCTGGTGCAGTTCATAACTCCAGGCTTGCAGCGCCAGCCACAGGCAGCTGCCGAGGGCGGCGCTGAGCAGCAGGCTGGCGAGCAATTGGCAGCGCTTCTCGATGCGTGGGCGCAGCAGCTGCATGCTGGCACCAAAGGTGCTGATCAGCAGCATGCAGGCCAGGGCCAGGCCAATGGCCTTGACCCAGGAGTCTGTGGCCCCGATCAGCGGTGTCAGCATCAGCAGGCCCGGCAAGGACAGTGGCTTACTCATGGGGCGCTCCGCTGAGTAACTGCTCGCGATGCTCGTCGAAGTAGCGCAGGGCATCGTGCAGGGCACTGACTACGGCCCGGGAGGTGATGGTGGCACCGGCGATTTGATCGAATTGCCCATTGTCCTTCTTCAAGGCCCAGGCGTTGTCGCCTGGATCATTGCGGGACTTTCCGGAAAAGCCCTGTAGCCAGGCGTTGGGGTGCTCGGCGATACGGCCGCCCAGTCCCGGGGTTTCATCCTGTTTGAGGGTTTTGCTACCTAGCAGGCGCCCATGACTGTCGATGGCGATCAACAGCTCGATGGGGCCGGCGTAACCCGTGACCTGGCTGCGCAACAGCAATGCGCTGGGTTGGCCATCGAGGGTCGCCAGATAGCCGTCCAGCAAGCGACTGTTGCTCAATTGCACATCGTTCAGGTGCAGCGGGTGATCCAGTGGATGATTGTCATAGCTGCCGGAGGGCAGTACATCCAGCAGCTTGCGCGCCTGCAATGCTCGCTGCTCGGCGTCGATGTGGGGCGCGGTAGCGTGTTGCAGCCACAGGGTGGCGCCGACGCCCAGGGCGGCGAGCACCAGTAGCAAGAGCAGGCTGCGAGTTCTCTTCATGATGTGCGGACCTGTTGTTCGGCGCCACAGAACCGTTCCAGTGCGGGCACTGCGAGGTTCATCAACAGCACGGCGAATGCGACCCCGTCCGGATAGCCGCCCCAGGTTCGGATCAGATAAGTCAACAGGCCGACGCCGATGCCAAACAGCAGTCGGGCTTTCGCCGCCTTGGGGCCGGACACCGGCTCTGTGACGATGAAGAATGCGCCGAGCATGCTGGCACCGCTGAGCAGGTGAAACAGCGGTGAGCCATGGGAGTCGGAACCGGTACCGTTCCAGCACAACAGGCTGATCAGCAATAGGGCGCCCAGCATCCCCACCGGGGCCTGCCAACTGATGACTCGTTGCTGCAGCAGAAACAGGCCTCCGGCGAGAAACCCCAGGTTCACCCATTCGGCCCCTCGGCCACCAAAATGGCCGAAGGCCGGGTTGCCGGCAAAGAGTTCGTCGATGGTCAGGCTCTTGTTGATCCGCAGGCTGTCCAGTGCGGTGGCCTGGGCCCAGGCATCCGCTCGCAAATCGCTGCCGAAGCCGAAAACCTGCTGCAGGCCGCCGAGCAGGTCCATGGCATGGGGGGCCGGCCAGTGAGTCATCGATTGTGGGAAGCACAACAAGGCCAGGGCATACCCCAACATGGCCGGATTGAAGGGGTTTTGCCCGACCCCGCCGTATAGCTGCTTGCCAAAGAGCATGGCGCAGGCCGCGGTACTCAGCGGTAGCCACCAGGGGCAGTAGGGTGGCAAGGCCAGGGCCAGCAGGGTGGCGCTGACCAGTGCACTGCCATCACTGAGGGCGGGCGGTAATGGGCGTCGACGCAGGAACATGACCAGGGCTTCCATGGCCAGGGCACCACTGACTGTCAGTAGCAGGTTGAGCAACAGTCCCCAGCCGTACAGCCACAGAAGTACCAACAGACCTGGCAGCGTGGCCAGCAGCACTCTCTGCATGGCCTGGCGCAGGCGTAGATCGACTCCGTCAGCCAGCGTCATGGGCGTTCACCTGGCGCTCGGCCTCATTCAGGCGAGCCTGGGCCTGGGCCTGTTGTTCGGGGTTGCTATCGACCTGGCGCTGCAGTCTGTTCAAGTCGGCGCGGGCATAGGCCAGCTCGGTTTTCAGTTGCCGCAACTGTGGGTCAATCGGGCGTTTGTCGATGCAGGTGAGCACCGGGGCGGGCTTTTCACTGGCAGCCTCGGCGGCATGCAGGGCTTGCTCGGCAGTCGCCAGAGCGGCGCTCAAGGCTTCCAGCTCTGTGCTCGAAGCGCCTGCGGCCTGGGCTTTTTTCAGTTCGGCGCGGCGTGTTGCCAGCTGGATCTTCGCTCGCTTGAGGTCGGCATCCTTGGCCACTGGGGCCGGAGCAGGTGGTGCCTCGGCCTCCAGCTGGAGCAGTGCCTGCTCGGCGTTCTGGAACTGACTCTGCAGGACGATCAGTTGCGATTGTTGTTCGAAGGTCGGTGGATGACCGAAGGCCTTGAGCGACTTGTTCAACTGCGTCCGACTCATCGCCAGATCGATCTTGGCTTTTTTCAGCGCGGCATCGGCGGCTGCGGCTTTTTGTGCGCGAACGCGTTCGATGGCCGCCTGCAGTGGATCCTGGCTGTTGTCGGTAGCCTGGGCGGCGCGTTGCGCCCGTGCTTGGCGTTCTGCCAGACGCCGCGCCTCTTCCCGTTGCAGCCGTGCATTGCGTTGTTCGAAGCGCCGCCGCGCATGATCGCGCTTGTCACTGCGGGCCAGCAGTTGCTCGGCGCTTTTGGCCAGGCCGCCGACAATTGCTACCACCCGGGCCTCGGGCAGCGGCAGCATGTCGATGCAGTCCACAGGGCAGGGCGCCACGCACAAATCGCAGCCGGTGCATTCGTCGATGAGTACGGTGTGCATCAATTTGGCCGCGCCAACGATGGCATCCACCGGGCAGGCTTGAATGCACTTGGTACAGCCGATGCATTCGGCTTCACGGATATGCGCCACCTGGGCTGGGGCTTGGCCGCGACTGTGGTCCAGCTCCAGTACGGGCAGCTTGAGTAACTGCGCCAAGGCCGCAATGGTTTCCTGGCCTCCGGGCGGGCACTTGTTGATAGCCTCGCCATCAGCAATGCCCTGGGCATAGGGCTGACATCCGGGATGGCCGCACTTGCCGCATTGGGTCTGGGGCAGCAGGGCATCGATGCGTTGAATCAGACTCATGTTTTGATCAGTCCGTTGAAGCCGAGAAACGCCACTGCCAACAGACCGGCGCTGATCAGGTCGATCGGCAGGCCTTGCCAGGGCAGCGGAACATCGTTGGTGGAGATACGTTGGCGCAGGTCACTGAACAGACCCAATACCAGCCAGAAACCCAGTCCGGCACCCAGGCTCATGGCGCTGAGGGTCACCAGCCCAAGGTTCTCCTGGCTGGCGATCAACAGCAGGCCAAGTATGCCGGCGTTGCCCAGGAGCAAGGGCCAGAGGCCGTCGAACGGCAGTCTGGGCAGGGCTCGGGACAGCAGGCTCAGAAGTGGTTTGATCAGCAGCACGCTCAAGGGCAGCCACAGGAACAACTGCAGCGACTCCAGGCCCCAGGGCACCAGCAGCCCACGATAAAGGACATGCCCCAGCACGCTGCTGACCAGCATCAAGGCCGTGGTGGCAAGGCCCAGGGCGTGGAGCCGTTGCCGAGTAGTGCCAGTTGGGACCTGGAGCAGCGGATCAACGCCCAGGGGCCACTGCAACACAAAGTTGTTGATCAGGGCGGTGCTGATAAGGGCAAGCAGGAAGTGGGTCATGGTTGGGGCCGGGGCGAACAGGCTGTCCCTCAAGAGTAGGCAAACTCCCGCGCGGGCGCAGGGGCGCCAGATATGCAAATCCCCCCGTTACGCCTGTGCGCGACGGGGGGATAGGGTCCAGCGCGAAGTCTTACTTGATCCGCTGGCCTGGCTTGGCGCCGCTGTCCGGGCTCAGCAGGTAGATCTCTTCACCGCCGGGGCCGGCGGCCATCACCATGCCTTCGGAGATGCCAAAGCGCATTTTCCGTGGCTTGAGGTTGGCGATCATCATGGTCAGGCGACCTTCAAGCTTGGACGGATCCGGGTAGGCACTCTTGATTCCGGAGAACACATTGCGCTGTTCGTCACCGATATCCAGGGTCAGGCGCAGCAGCTTGTCGGCACCTTCCACGTGTTCGGCCTTGAGGATCAGGGCTACGCGCAGATCCACGGCGGCAAAGGCGTCGAACTCGATTTCCGGCGACAGCGGGTCCTTACTCAGCTCGCCGTTGCCTTGTGGGGCGCTGGCGCTGGTGTCGGTCTGGCTGGCCGCGAGGTCTTCTTTCGAGGCGTCGGTCATGGCTTGTACCTTTACCGGGTCGATCCGCGTCATCAGCGGCTTGAATTCGTTCAACTGATGGTTGCTCAGCAGGGTCTGATGGTCGTTCCAGGTCAGCGGCGCGACGTTAAGGAACGCCTCGGCATCGGCGGCCAGCAGCGGCAGCACCGGCTTGAGGAAGATCACCAACTGGCGGAACAGGTTGATGCCCTGGGCGCAGATGGCCTGGACTTCATCCTGCTTGCCTTCCTGCTTGTTCAACGACCATGGTGCCTTGTCGGCGATCCAGGCGTTGGCACGGTCGGCCAGGCCCATGATTTCGCGCATGGCACGCGCAAAGTCGCGGGCTTCATAGGCTTCGGCGATGCTTGGCGCGGCGGCCAGGAACGCTGCGTCGAGTTCTGGTGCGGCGCTGCCGGCCACCAGTACACCGGCATTGCCCTTGTGGATGAACCCGGCGCAACGGCTGGCAATGTTGACCACTTTGCCGACCAGGTCGGAGTTGACCTTCTGCACGAAGTCTTCGAGGTTCAGGTCCAGGTCGTCGACGCCACGGCCCAGCTTGGACGCGTAGTAATAACGCAGGTATTCCGGCGTCAGGTGGTCCAGGTAAGTCCGGGCCTTGATAAAGGTGCCGCGGGACTTGGACATCTTCTGGCCGTTGACGGTCAGGTAACCGTGTACGTTGATGCCGGTCGGCTTGCGGAAACCAGCGCCTTCGAGCATGGCCGGCCAGAACAGTGCGTGGAAGTTGACGATGTCCTTGCCGATGAAGTGGTACAGCTCGGCGGTGGAGTCCTTGCCCCAGAACGCGTCGAAGTCCAGCTCCGGCGTACGCTCGCACAGGTTCTTGAAGCTGGCCATGTAGCCGATCGGCGCGTCCAGCCACACATAGAAGTACTTGCCCGGCTCGTCGGGGATCTCGAAACCGAAGTACGGCGCATCACGGGAGATATCCCACTGCTGCAGGCCGACATCCAGCCACTCGGCAATCTTGTTCGCCACGGCGTCCTGCAGGGTGCCGCTGCGGGTCCACTCCTGCAGCATCTGCTGGAAGTCCGGCAGCTTGAAGAAGAAGTGCTGAGAGTCCTTGAGCACTGGAGTTGCACCGGAAATGGCCGATTTCGGATTCTTCAGGTCGGTCGGTGCATAGGTGGCGCCGCATTTTTCGCAGTTGTCACCGTACTGGTCCTCGGTGCCGCATTTCGGGCAGGTGCCCTTGATGAAGCGGTCGGCCAGGAACATTTTCTTTTCCGGGTCGAAGTACTGGGTGATCGAACGGGTCGCGATGTGCCCGGCGTCACGCAGCTTCAGGTAGATCTGGCTCGACAGCTCACGGTTTTCTTCGGCGTGAGTGGAGTGGAAGTTATCGAAGTCCACCAGGAAATCGGCAAAGTCGGCGCTGTGCTCAGCCTGGACATTGGCGATCAACTGTTCCGGAGTAATGCCTTCCTTTTCCGCGCGCAACATGATGGCCGAGCCGTGTGCGTCGTCCGCGCAGACATAGATGCATTGATTGCCGCGATGCTTCTGGAAGCGCACCCACATGTCGGTCTGGATGTACTCAAGCATGTGGCCAAGGTGGATGGAACCATTGGCATAGGGCAGGGCGCTGGTGACGAGGATCTTGCGTGGCTCGGACATGGGGCTCGGCTACTTGATGAAACGGAGGTCGGCCACTATAAAGCGCCGGCGCGGATTTTTCACCTTTCCGGGCAGATTGTGCACAGCAAGCTTTCTCGCCACAAAGGAGTCGGCGGCGTAGGATAGCCGGCTGATTTTCCTGTCTTGTTATCGGAGTTGCCCATGAGCGCCGTCAATCGCGCAGCGGTGGAAGCCGTCCTTCGCCAATACACCGACCCTTACCTGAACCAGGATCCGGTCAGCGCCGGCTGTGTGCGGGATATCGACGTCCAGGGCGACCGGGTCACGGTTCGCATGGAACTGGGTTATGCCGCCGGTCTGTTCAAGAGCGGTTGGGCACAGATGCTGCAACTGGCCATCGAGGGCCTGGACGGCGTGAGCTCGGCCAAGGTCGAGATCACCAGCGTGATCGCCGCGCACAAGGCACAGGCACAGATCCCGGGCCTGGCCAACGTCAAGAACGTGGTGGCGGTAGCCTCCGGCAAGGGCGGCGTGGGCAAGTCCACCACCGCCGCCAACCTGGCCCTAGCCCTGGCTCGGGAAGGCGCCAAGGTGGGGATTCTCGACGCCGATATCTACGGTCCGAGCCAGGGCATCATGTTCGGCATCGCCGAAGGCACCCGGCCGAAGATCAAGGACCAGAAGTGGTTCGTGCCGATCGAGTCCCATGGGGTCGAGGTCATGTCCATGGCCTTCCTTACCGACGACAACACGCCGATGGTCTGGCGTGGCCCGATGGTTTCCGGGGCCTTGCTGCAACTGGTGACCCAGACCGATTGGGGCAACCTCGACTACTTGGTGATCGACATGCCGCCGGGCACCGGTGATATCCAGTTGACCCTGGCACAGAAGGTCCCGGTGGCCGGCGCAGTGATCGTCACTACGCCTCAGGACCTGGCTTTGCTGGACGCGCGCAAGGGCGTGGAGATGTTCCGCAAGGTTAACATCCCAGTGCTGGGCGTGGTGGAAAACATGGCGGTGCACATCTGCTCCAACTGCGGCCATGCCGAGCATCTGTTTGGCGAAGGTGGCGGTGAAAAGCTGGCCAGCCAGTACGACGTCGAGCTGCTGGCTTCGCTGCCGTTGTCGATGCTGATCCGCGAGCAGGCCGACGGCGGCAAGCCGACGGTGATCGCCGAACCAGAAAGCCAGATCGCCATGGTCTACCAGGAGTTGGCCCGGCACGTTGGAGCACGCATCGTATTGCAGGAAGCCGCCGCGCCGGCGATGCCCAACATCACCATCAGCGACGACTGAAACCCGAGACCGGTGCTTGTATGTAGGAGCCGGCTTGCCGGCGAAGGCGTCCGCGAGATCGCTTTCGCCGGCAAGCCGGCTCCTACGGCAGGTGCGGCAGGATCAGACCCGCAAACCGCCGTCCATCTCCAGGATGCGCCCGGTGTAGTAGTCGTTCTCGAAGATATAGGCCGCCGAGTGGGCGATCTCTTCCGGCCTGCCCATGCGCTTGAGCGGAATGCCGGCGGTCATCTTCTCCAGCGCCTCGGGCTTCATGCCCAGGGTCATCTCGGTCTCGATGAAACCTGGGGCAATGCCCGCGACGCGGATGCCGTAGCGCGCCAGTTCCTTGGCCCAGGTCACGGTGGCTGACGCCACGCCAGCCTTGGCGGCCGAGTAGTTGGTCTGGCCGACATTGCCGGCGCGCGAGATCGACGAGATGTTGATGATCGCGCCGCTGTTGTTCAGCTCGATCATCTTCGCCGCCACTTCCCGAGTGCAAAGGAATACCCCGGTCAGGTTGACGTCGATCACCGCCTGCCATTGGGCCAGGCTCATCTTGGTCATCTCGCCATCCTTGACCTTGACCAGCAGGCCGTCACGCAGGATCCCGGCGTTGTTGATCAAGCCGTGGATGGCACCAAAGTCCTCGGCGACCTGGGCCACCATCTGGGTGACCTGTTCTTCATCGGCGACATTGCACAGGTAGGCACGAGCGTCGCTGCCATGGGCCTTGCAGGCGGCGACGGCCTGGTCGAGCTTTTCCTGGCTCAGGTCCACCAGGGCCAGCCTGGCGCCCTTGGCGGCGAAATACTCGGCCATGGAGCGGCCCAGACCTTGGCAACCGCCCGTGATAATGATTACTTTGTCAGTGAGTTGCATTTGCATGTCCCGCTAGCAGGTCTTTGAAGGTTGTCCTTGTTGGGGAACCTCGGCCGGCGGCCGGACCTGGCTGCAGATGAGAATTGCCCCGTTGGCGTAGCTGGAACAATGCTCCAGGCGCCCGTCCGTTTCCGACGGATTTTAAGGAAGGAGTCACAATGTGAGCGTTGAAGCTGCCAAGAATGCACGAGAATTGCTGCTCAAGGAATACCGCGGCGCGTTGGCGACGCATTCCAAGGCCATGCCGGGTTTTCCCTTCGGTTCCGTGGTGCCTTACTGCCTGGATGCCGAGGGACGGCCGCTGATCCTCATCAGTCGTATCGCCCAGCACACCCACAATCTGCAGAAGGACCCCAAGTGTTCGCTGCTGGTAGGAGAGCGGGGTGCCGAAGACGTGCAGGCGGTGGGACGCCTGACCTACCTGGCCGAAGCCGAGAAGCTTGAGGACAGTGCCGCGATCGAGGCCGCCGCCGAGCGCTACTACCGCTATTTCCCCGAGTCGCAGAACTACCACAAGGCCCATGACTTTGATTTCTGGGTGCTCAAGCCGGTGCGCCATCGCTACATCGGCGGTTTCGGCGCGATTCACTGGGTCGATCAGGTGACCCTGGCCAACCCCTTCGCCGGCAAGGCCGAGCTGAACATGGTCGAGCACATGAACAGCGACCACGCCAAGGCCATTGCCCATTACGTCGAACTCACCGGGTTGCCGAACCACGAGCCGGCGCAATTGGTCGGGATCGATACCGAGGGCATGCACCTGCGCATCGGCCAGGAGCTGTACTGGTTGCCGTTCCCAAGCCCTTGCAACACGCCGACACAGGTTCGCGAGGCCCTGGTTTTCCTGGCTCACGCCGATCAATGGCCGAAAAAAACGGCTGTCGGTGCTTGAATTCACGAATTGGCGACGTCATTTAAGGTCTATTGGAAGGCATTCTTCCGCAGAGGAAACCATTTGATGCGCCCTTTTCTGTTGCTCTTTCTGCTGTTTCCGGTGTTGGAGCTGTTCGTCTTCGTCAAGGTCAGCGCGGCCATCGGGTTTTTCCCGGCCCTGCTGCTGATCATTCTCGGTTCGATGCTCGGTGTGCTGGTGTTGCGCGTGGCCGGCCTGGCCACGGCACTGCGTGCCCGTGAAAGTCTCAACCGCGGCGAGTTGCCGGCCCAGCAAATGCTCGAGGGCCTGATGCTGGCGCTGGGTGGCGGCCTGCTGATCCTGCCGGGTTTCATTAGCGATGTGTTCGGCCTGCTGATGCTGCTGCCGATCAGCCGTCGCCTGCTGGCCAATAAAATGCGCCGGCGTGCCGAGGAGCAGGCCCAGCGCCAGCGTGCCTTTGCCGACGACATGCGCGCGGCCCGTGGCGGTCCTGCGCCGCAACAGCCGTTGGGTCGTGAGCCCAATGTCATCGAAGGCGAGTTCGAACATCGCGACTCATAAGTCTCTGGCTCAAACACACGGCACCTTCGGGTGCCGTGTTGGTTTTACCGCAAGGGATGTAAAAAAATTCGTCAGCCAGCCCTTGTAATAACCTTATGCGCCCTTATGTAACGGTCACCGCAAGGTTTCTGGTGCTGGTACCAGACAGACTTCCGCGGCTCGCTCGCGAGCCGCAACCGGCCACGCCGGATTTGTTAACCCGCCGGTATCGACACCGGCCGCTGAAAACCACAATTAGGAGAGATCGACAATGAAGCTTCGTCCTCTGCATGACCGCGTCGTCATCCGTCGCAGCGAAGAAGAATCGAAAACTGCCGGCGGTATCGTTCTGCCTGGTTCGGCCGCTGAAAAACCTAACCGTGGCGAAATCGTCGCTGTAGGTACTGGCCGTGTGCTGGACAACGGTGAAGTACGTGCGCTGGCCGTGAAAGTGGGTGACAAAGTGGTGTTTGGCCCGTACTCCGGCAGCAACACTGTGAAAGTAGACGGCGAAGACCTGCTGGTAATGGCTGAGAACGAAATTCTCGCTGTTATCGAAGGCTGATTTCCCGCTCATTTTCCCGTTACTACAAAGTATTTAAGGAATATCGATCATGGCTGCTAAAGAAGTTAAATTCGGCGATTCCGCCCGCAAGAAAATGCTCACCGGTGTCAACGTCCTGGCTGACGCAGTAAAAGCGACCCTGGGCCCGAAAGGCCGTAACGTGATCATCGAGAAGAGCTTCGGCGCTCCGACCATCACCAAGGACGGCGTTTCCGTTGCCAAAGAAATCGAGCTGAAAGATCGCTTCGAGAACATGGGCGCGCAGCTGGTCAAAGACGTTGCCTCCCGTGCCAACGATGACGCTGGCGACGGTACTACCACTGCTACCGTTCTGGCTCAGTCGATCGTCAACGAAGGCCTGAAAGCCGTCGCTGCCGGCATGAACCCGATGGACCTGAAACGCGGCATCGACAAGGCGACCATCGCCATCGTCAAAGAGCTGAAAGGTCTGTCCAAGCCTTGCGCTGATTCCAAGGCCATCGCTCAGGTTGGCACCATCTCCGCCAACTCCGACAACTCCATCGGCGACATCATTGCCGAAGCCATGGAAAAAGTCGGCAAAGAAGGCGTGATCACCGTTGAAGAAGGCTCGGGCCTGGAAAACGAACTGTCGGTTGTTGAAGGCATGCAGTTCGACCGTGGCTACCTGTCCCCGTACTTCATCAACAAGCCGGACACCATGGTTGCCGAGCTGGACGGTCCGCTGATCCTGCTGGTGGACAAGAAGATCTCCAACATCCGCGAAATGCTGCCAGTGCTGGAAGCTGTTGCCAAAGCCGGCCGCCCACTGCTGATCGTGGCTGAAGACGTTGAAGGCGAAGCCCTGGCGACTCTGGTTGTGAACAACATGCGTGGCATCGTTAAAGTCGCCGCCGTTAAAGCCCCAGGCTTTGGCGACCGTCGCAAGGCCATGCTGCAGGACATCGCTGTTCTGACTGGCGGTACCGTTATCTCCGAAGAGATCGGCCTGAGCCTGGAAAGCACCACCCTGGAGCACCTGGGTAACGCCAAGCGCGTGATCCTGTCCAAAGAAAACACCACCATCATCGACGGTGCTGGCGTTGAAGCGGACATCCAGGCTCGTGTGACTCAGATCCGTCAGCAAGTAGCCGACACTTCGTCCGACTACGACCGTGAAAAACTGCAAGAGCGTCTGGCCAAGCTGTCCGGCGGCGTTGCAGTGATCAAGGTTGGCGCTGGTTCCGAAGTTGAAATGAAAGAGAAGAAAGCCCGCGTTGAAGACGCCCTGCACGCTACCCGTGCAGCCGTTGAAGAAGGCGTGGTACCTGGCGGTGGCGTAGCCCTGATCCGTGCTCTGCAAGGCATCAACGACCTGAAAGGCGACAACGCCGATCAGGACGTAGGTATCGCCGTTCTGCGTCGCGCTATCGAAGCTCCGCTGCGCCAGATTGTTGCCAACTCCGGCGACGAGCCAAGCGTTGTTGTCGACAAGGTCAAGCAGGGTTCGGGTAACTTCGGTTACAACGCTGCTACCGGCGTATACGGCGACATGATCGAAATGGGTATCCTGGATCCAACCAAGGTGACCCGTTCCGCGCTGCAAGCAGCATCCTCCATCGGCGGCCTGATCCTGACCACCGAAGCCGCTGTTGCTGAAATCGTGGAAGACAAGCCTTCGGCTGGCGGCATGCCAGACATGGGCGGCATGGGTGGCATGGGCGGTATGATGTAAGCCAGCCTTACCCCTGTACTGAAAAAGCCCCGCCGGTGAAAGCCGGCGGGGCTTTTTTGTGCCCGGAGAAATGTGTCGTCGGACCGCTCTCTTCGCGGGCAAATGCACCAATTCTGGTCTTGCCCCTGTCGTCCGCGGGTGAAACCGTGGTGAAAAACTCGTCAAGCCGCTCACGGCGTCGGAGCGGGCTCCGGAACCTGGCAACAACTCTGGCGGTGTGTCGGACTTGGCCTTAAGCTGCGCGTGCCAAGACGGCTGTAACTGTGTAGGGAGAGAGTTCCGATGCGAATTCTATTGGTTGAAGACAACCGCGATATTCTCGCCAACCTGGCTGATTACCTGGGGCTCAAAGGCTATACCGTGGACTGCGCCCAGGACGGTCTGTCGGGCTTGCACCTGGCCGCCACCGAGCATTACGACCTGATCGTGCTCGACATCATGCTTCCGGGGATCGATGGTTATACCCTGTGCAAGCGCCTGCGCGAAGACGCCCGGCGTGACACGCCGGTGATCATGCTCACCGCTCGTGACCAACTGGACGACCGGCTCCAGGGCTTCAAGTCCGGGGCCGATGATTACCTGCTCAAGCCGTTTGCCCTCTCGGAGCTGGCTGCGCGGATCGAGGCCGTGATGCGGCGTACCCAGGGTGGTGGCCGACGTTCCTTGCAGGTCGGTGACCTGAGCTATGACCTCGATACCCTGGAGGTTACCCGCGAGGGCCGCCTGCTCAAACTCAACCCGGTAGGGCTCAAGCTGCTGGCGGTGTTGATGCAGAAGAGCCCTCATGTGTTGCGCCGGGAAATTCTCGAAGAAGCCCTCTGGGGTGATGATTGCCCAGACAGCGACAGCCTGCGCAGCCATGTCCACCAACTGCGCCAAGTGATCGACAAACCGTTCGCCAAGCCGCTGCTGCACACCGTGCACGGTGTCGGCTACCGCTTGGCCGAGGGGCGTGATGGAGTTTAAGCAGAGCCTTGCCCAGCGCATCATCATTGCCTTTGCCTTGATGAGCGCCTTGGTGGCGGGAGCGTTTGCCATGGGCATCGTGGCGACCGTGCACCTGGTGGAGGAGAAACTCATCTCCGCCGGTTTGGGCGGTGACCTGCAACGCTTGTTGTTGATGGATGACATTGCCGACTGGCGCCACCGTCCCGAGCCCGACCAGTTGTTCTACTTCAGCGGTGGGCGCGGTGATTTCGAGTTGCCCAAGGACCTGCGTCATCTGGACCCGGGCTTTCATGAGGTCTTTCGCGAGCAACTGTCCTACCACGCGATAGTTGAAGTGGTCGATGGTCGACGCTATGTGCTGCTGCAGGATCAAAGTGATTTTGAAGAGCGCGAGCGCATTCTGTTCGCCGTGGTACTGGTGGGTTTTGTCCTCAGCCTGGCGCTTGCGGTGTTCCTCGGCTGGATTCTGGCACGTCGGGTGATGGCGCCGGTGGTACGTCTGGCACGGCAAGTACGTCATCGCGATCAGTTACTGGGGCTGGCCCCGCCGCTGGCTCCGGATTACGCGGCGGACGAGGTCGGTGAGTTGGCCATTGCCTTCGACGCGACCCTGGGGCGCCTGCGTCAGGCGTTGAGTCGCGAGCGGCTGTTTACCAGTGATGTCAGTCACGAACTGCGCACACCGCTGATGGTCTTGGCCACTTCCTGCGAGTTGCTCCTGGAAAACCCAGGGCTGGATCTGCGCGGGCGGGCGCAGGTCGAACGGATTGCCCGGGCGTGCGAAGAGATGCGTGAGTTGGTACAGACCTTCCTGATGCTGGCGCGAGCCCAGCGGGAAGACGCCAGCATGTCGCCGCAACTGACCCTGAAACAGGCTGCCAATGACCTGCTGGGAGTGTGGAGCCAATCGATCAATGACAAGGGTATTGAGTTGATCTTTGAGCCCGGTCAACCCGGCGACATGCGCTATAACGCAACCTTCCTGCATGCGGTCATGGGCAATCTGCTGCGTAACGCCTTGCACTACACCGAGCGCGGGTTTATTCGCCTTAGCCTGGCACCTGACGGCTTTGTAGTAGAGGACAGTGGGGTTGGTATTCCCGAGGAAAAACGCGAGGCGATGTTCCAGCCCTTCGTGCGTGGTGAAGAACAGCGTGGCGAAGGTTTGGGGCTTGGATTATCCCTGGTCCAGCGTATTTGCGAGAACCAGGGTTGGAGTGTCAGCCTCAGCACGATGACTCCCAATGGCTGTCGTTTTCACGTGCAACTGCAATCGGCCAAGACTTGATGGATTCCACCTGGCCTCGTTTTACCGGGGCAGGTGCTTGTCGATTTTTCCAATCAAGTGGCCCCAGGCCACTGTCGACAGGCTGTAAAACCCTGCAATATTTCTCGGTCGGACGGGACAAAGTTTTCACAAAGGGATGACCTGTGGCTGACATGCCGCTGCCTAAGGTGGCGCTATCAGCAGTAGGAGACCTTGATGATGGCTACCCCGATCAAGCTGGAATTTTCCGACAAGTACGATGCTCAACATGCTCAGGAATATCTGCTCAAGCATCAGGATGGCCTGGCGCGTCAGTTGTCGCACAAGCGCGATGAACAATTGGCCCGCGCCGCGCTGGCCCTGGTAGGAGAGCCGGGGCTGGTACTGGACCTGCCATGCGGTGCAGGTCGTTTCTGGCCGCTGCTGGCCGAAAAGGCCAATCGCGTCATCATCGGTGCGGACAATTCAGCGGCGATGTTGAGCACCGCCACGGTGGCGCAGCCGGCTGAAGTGCTGAAACGGGTCAAGCCCTTGCAGACATCTGCATTTGCCATCGATTTGCCGGATAACGCCGTGGATTGTATTTTCTCCATGCGCCTGTTGCATCACATCGGCGAGGCCGAGCATCGGATGACACTGCTACGGGAGTTTCAGCGGGTGACTCGAGACAGCGTGATCATTTCGCTGTGGGTCGATGGTAATTTCAAGGCCTGGAAGCGCAAGCGCATGGAGCGCAAGCGACTGTCCGATGTTGGGCTGGAGGGTTACCAGAATCGTTTCGTGTTACCGGCAGCGATGGTAGAAGAAGAATTCAGGCAAGCCGGTTTTCGTGTCCAGGAGCACTTGGACTTCTTTCCGCTCTACGCCATGTGGCGAGTGTACGTACTACGCAAGAGGTAAAAGGATGGCTGTTGAATGTGCTTCGGAAATGGATGCCGCGCCCTCAGATCGCTTCGAGTACTTCTGGAACAAACAAGGTGAGTGGGTCGAGGAGCCCAATCAGCGTCGAGGCGGCGAGAGCGGCGTACAGCGAATCCTCAGCACCAGCGGTCGTCTGCTCTACGCCAAGCGGCAGATCGGCCATATTTATCGCAGTTGGCAGCACCCTTTTGGTCGACCGACGGTTTTGCGCGAGCGGGATGCAATGATGGGTTTGCGTCTGCTCGACGTAGGGGTGCCGGAATTGGTGTTCTGTGGTTCCCGGCGTGATTCGCAGAATCAATGGCAGGCCTTGCTGGTTACCGCAGCGCTCGATGGTTTTGTCGAGGTCGATACCTGGTATGCCGCCGGTGGGCGCGAGCGCCATGGTGAGGCCTTCCATGACCGACTGTTGCAGGCCCTGGCGACGACCCTGGCGCGCATGCACAAGGGCCGCTGGCAGCATGGTTGCCTGTATGCCAAGCATGTTTTCGTGCGTGTGGATGGCGAAGGCGAGCAGGCTCGGGTGAAGGTTGCCTTGCTGGATTTCGAGAAGTGTCGGCAGCGTCTGAGCAGTCAACGGGCTGCCGCTCATGACCTCAAGCAGCTGCGCCGCCATTCGTCGTGGAATGGCGCGGATTGGCAAAAGCTCTACTACTTTTATAGAACGGTGTTTGGCAGCTCCATCAAAGGTTTATAGCTATGAAGCTAGAAATTGCACGAGGTTTGTTCCTGGCAGGAGCCTTGGCAGTTGCTTCCTTGGCCCTGGTTGTCTGGGAGCAACCACGAACGCAGGTGCTCAGTGCTGCCCAAGGTGCTCATTGTCCGCTGCCGCGGGTAGCGAAGGCCTCTGTAGCGGCCAAGCCCGATCATGATCTGTTGTTGTTCATGTTCGGCATGACACAAGGGTTGAAACCGCAAAGTTGAAGCCGTATTACTGCCACTTGAAGGCCTCGCATCGCGGGGCCTTTTATTTTCTGCCGTTCAGGCGCTCACAGTGACCCCGGAAGGCGTGCAAGCAGCGTCTCATACCAGATGCAGGTGGTTGTCCCAGAGCCCGGCAGGCAGCTCCAGGGGCTTGGCCACAATCGGTGTCTGGCGGCAGTCATAGAAGCGGCAACGACCTTGCCCCGAGGTGACCACGAAACCGTCGGCTACGGCACCAACTCCTGCGCAGTCTGGCAGTGGCGCGTCGACCCGCACGCTGCCGCTGTCCAGGTCCCAGATGAAGAAGCGATTGCCCCGGGGGGCGGTCAGGGCTACCAGTCGCAGGTCGCTGTGTACCGCGACGCTGGCAGTGTAGTGCCCCATGGCTTGCAATTGCTGTTCGGCCACCGGGAAGGCCGCGAAGGGCTGGCCCGGTCGCTTGATCGCCAACAGCTCCGAGGACTCATGGGCTGCCCCCATGAATTGTTGGCCGGTGACAATGGTGCCGTCGCTGGCGATACCCATGTGGCGCACGCTGTTCATCTGCTGGGCCAGGGTTTCCTTGCTCAGCAGCGTACCGTCGCGCTGCATCAACACCAGGCTCGGCGCCATGGCGTCGAGGTTCATCTCCACCCGACTTTCTGCTTCGGTGCGGATACCGCCGTTGGCCACCACCAGGGTTTCCCCGTCGGGCATCCATGACACCTGATGCGGGCCAATTCCGTGGGTGGACAATTCGCCGCTGTGTACCAGGCGCTCGCCTTCGAAGCGATAGATGCCCAGCAGGCCACGGCCCGGATCACGGGTGTCGTTCTCGGTGGCGTACAGCCACTGGCCGTCCTTGTGGACCACCGCGTGTCCGTAGAAGTGCCGGTCGGGCTGTGAGGCCACGGTTTGCAGCAGGGTGCCGTCCCGCAGGTCGATCAAGTAGCTTTCGGTGCCCGGGCGCCGCGCCACGAACAAGGCGATCGGCAGGCTTGGGTGATTGATGATGTCGTGGCAACGCTGGCCGACCTGGGTGGCAAACACCTGTTGACCGTCCAGCTGAAAACCGACGGCGTAGTGTTTGCCATCACCATCGTCCCTGGCCGAAAGCAGCAAGGGCGCTTTGCCCTTTTGCTTGAACAGCGTCCAGCCGCCCAAGGTCACTGCGCTGAGCAGCAGGCTGCCCAGCGCCAAAGCCTGACGTCGCAGCATCATCAGTCACCGTCGTTGGCGTTGAAGCCCAGTTGGATGCCCAGCGCCTTGGCCAACTCACCTTCGTGCAGGCGATGAACCACGTTGAGGCTGTCATACAGATCGTTGAGTTGCTGGCGTCCGGCGTCGTCACCGAGCATTTCGCTCAGCGAGCGTTGGGTGCTGGCAAAGAGTTTCAGCGACGCGGCGTAGGCGGCGTCGATCTTCTCGGCCAGGGGCTTCTGATCGGCCGACAGCAGGCCGCGCAGGCCTTTGTTATCAACCCCGGCCCACACGGTCTGGGCGGCGCTGAGGCTGGCCTCCAAACCTTGCAGGGAAGACTGACTGCGCCAGGCATCGGCCTGGAATGGCTGTGGAATGCCCTTGGTCTGGCGGCCCATTGGCGTGCCGAGTTTCTTCTTCAGGGTATCCAGGGCTGTGACCTGAACCCGCAGCAGATCGGCGATGGCTTCATGGGAGTCGGCGTAGCGCTGGTTGGGGAACTTGCTCATCTGCGCGAGCATGCCGTCGTTGGTGTTCCAGCTCGACAGGATCTCTTCGGCCAGTTGCTTCTGGCGTTCACCGATGGCGGTCAGCAGCGGGCAGTAGCGGGCTTTCTGCGCGCTGTCGGCCATGTCGATCTTGCTGTCGAAGAGGATGTACTCGTAGGCCGACAGGCCCTGGACCACGACACTGGACTTGGCCAGGGCGGCGGCGTCGATCTGCGGGTTGGCGGTGACCAACTGCTCGACCTGGCGCCCCACCAGATTTTTCTTGTCCGGCCAGAACTGCACCTGCCAGGAGCGGTTGCCTTCGGCCAGTGGGCCAATCAGCAGGGGTTGCAACTCGGCCCAGGCTTTTTGCGCGTGGAGGAAGTCGGCACGGGCGGTGTCCAGGTTTTCCTTGCCTTCGCAGAAGGCCAGGGCGCTGATGGCCAGTTGGCGATCAGCGTCGACCCAGCGGCTGTAGGTCGGCAGGATCACCTGCTTGGCGATGGCTGCCGAGGTCACCGCTTGTGGATCCTGGGGTGAGCAGGCGCCTAAAGCGAGTGCGGCAAGGCTGGTGAAGAGCAGTTTGGGGCGGAACATGTTCGGGCTCCCTTTTATTGTGGAGAAAGCAAATGAGTCGAGCGTTATAGAGAATTCAGAAATGCCAGCAACGCAGCGCGCTGTTCGGCATTGAAGGCCAGTACCTGTTGTTTCGCACCCTCGGCCTCGCCGCCATGCCACAGCACGGCTTCCATCAGATTGCGGGCGCGACCGTCATGGAGGAACTGAGTGTGACCGCTGACCGTTTCGGTCAGGCCGATGCCCCACAGAGGCGCAGTGCGCCAATCACGACCACTGGCCTTGAACTCGGCGCGGTGGTCGGCCAGGCCTTCACCCATGTCATGTAGCAGCAGGTCGCTGTAAGGGCGTATCACTTGGTTGGCCAGTTCGGGTTCCGCGGCATTGGCCGCAGTGGTAAAGCTTGGGGTGTGGCATGACTGGCAACCTGCCTGGAAGAACAGGTTCTTGCCGGCCAGGACTGGCGACGAACTGACGTCACGGCGTGCCGGCACTGCGAGGTTGCGGGTGTAGAACAGCACCAGGCGCAGGATGTTGTCGCTGACTTCCGCTTCGCCGTCCGGGCCATTGCCATTGGGGGCCTGCTTGCAGGCGTTCTGGGCATCGGTGCAGTCATCGAAGGGTCTCAGGCTGGTGGTCAGGCCCATATCACCAGAAAACGCGTGAACATTTTGTTGATTGAGGTTGGGTTGCCCGGCTTTCCAGCCAAAGCGCCCGAGCACGGTCTTCTGTTGTGCATCATCCCAGACCCAGTTGGGTCGTCCGGCAATGGCGTTTTTCGTGCCGGTGCCAGGCTGGGCGTTGGCCAGGATCGCTTCTTCGGGAATGGCTTCGAGCAGTCCGAGGCCAATCATCGGTGGCGCGACCCGGGCCGAGAATAGCGTGTCCGGATGCATCGGGCCGTAGCCCAGGTCGGTGATCTGCAGTTTCGGTTTACGCAACTCCACCAGGGTGCCGTCCTTGAAACGTACCGGCACCGGGTCGTAGCTCACCCGCACCCGGCCTTCAGGGGCGACCCCGGGAATGGCCATGTCCTGCAACTGGCCGCCGTATACCGGTTCCGGCAGGACGCCGACTTGCTCGATGAGCTTGGCGTAGGCCGGGTCATCGGGGATCGACAGGCGTACCAGCATCGAGACAGCGTTCAGGGCCTGCGCCGTGGGTGGATGCCCGCGACCATCCTTGATGTGGCAGTTCTGGCAGGCGTTGGTATTGAACAGCGGGCCCAGGCCATCACGAGCGGTGGTGGTGGAGGGCGCGATCACCCAGGGGCTACGGAAGAAGCTGTTGCCAACACTGAAATCCAGGCGTCGGGTGGGCGCGAGGTTGGCCGAGGGCAGGGAAAAGGCATTGCGATCCGTCTTGTTGACGGTTGTCGTACCGCCGGCGCGGGCTTCTCCAGGTTCGGCCTGGGTAAAGCGCGGAGCGTCATCGCAGGCACTCAGGCCCAGGGCCATGAACAGAGCGGACCAGCGAAGCGGCAACGAGGGCATCGGACATCCTGCAAGACGAGCAAAACAAGGGTGCAAAGTCTAACAGGGCAGCCTGGATTGAATAAGAGGAATTATCGTTTGGTTTGACCCAGGACAAGCTCGCCGGGGGCTGCGCTGCAAAGGCAACGCACACTCCTTGGCCATGGCGAGGGCACGCAGCAGGCACAAAAAAGGCGACCCGAAGGTCGCCTTTCTGCTGGGTGCAAGGCTGATCAGAATTCGTGATCGGCGTTGTCCGGGTTCAGGTCGCTGATGCCCAGCTTGCCTGCGGCCTGCTCGATCGAACCGGTCTGCTTGACCAGGGCGGCGATGGCGTCGCGCACGATCTGGTTGCCGGATTCGTTGCCTGCAGCGATCAGTTGGTCGTAGTGCTCACCCTTTTTGGCGTGGTCGACCATGACCTGGATCTTGGCTTCGGTAGCCGCCAGATCGGCTTTCAGGGCAGCGTCGGCGGCCGGATCGGCCTTGGCCACCAGGGACGACAGGCTGGCGCCGCTCATCTTGCTGCCGTCGGTACGGGTGTACTCGCCCAGGTAGACGTTGCGGATGCCCTTGGCGTCGTAGAAGTGCGAGTTGTGGGTGTTGTCGCTGAAGCAGTCCTGCTCGTCTTCCGGGGAGTTGGCTTCCAGGGACACCTTCATCCGCTCGCCGGCCAGCTCGCCCAGGGACAGGCTGCCCATGCCGAACAGCATCTTGCGCAGGCCGGTTTCGGCCGGTTCGGCTTCCAGGGTGGCGCGGTAGTTGTCGGCCACGTCCGGTTTCCAGTTGCCGACCATCTCTTCCAGGTCGTTGACCAGCAGCTGGGTCACGGCTTTCAGGTAGGCACGGCGACGATCGTTGTGGCCACCAGTGGCACCGGCACCTTCCAGGTAGTCGGAGGCCGGGCGTGCGCCGGCGCCAGGGCCGGTGCCGTTGAGGTCTTGGCCCCAGAGCAGGAATTCGATGGCGTGGTAGCCGGTGGCGACGTTGGCCTCGGCCCCGCCCAGCTCATTGAGGCTGGCGAGTTTTTCCGGGGTGATGTCTTTCACGTCGATCTTGTCTTCGCCGACCTGGATCTCGGTGTTGGCGATGATGTTGGCGGTGGCGCCGGGGTTGCCCAATGCGTGTTCGTAGCTCTTGTCGACGTAGTCGATCAGACCCTCGTCCAGCGGCCAGGCGTTCACCTGGCCTTCCCAGTCATCGATGATGGTGTTGCCGAAGCGGAACACTTCGCTCTGCAGGTATGGCACGCGAGCGGCAACCCAGGCAGCCTTGGCGGCGTTCAGGGTCTCGTCGTTGGGCTTGGCGAGGAAGGCATCGATGGCGCTTTGCAGGGTCTTGGCAGTGGATTCGGAATCGCTGTAGACGGCAAACACCATGTCGGCGTAATGCGCCACCACGGCCTTGGCGGCAGCCTCGTCGAGCTTGCCGGCAGCATCAGTCGCTGGGGTGGCGGAGCTGGTGGCCGGGGTCGGCGCTTGAGCGGTAGCCTTGTCGTCTTTGCCTTCGCCACAGCCGGCGAGGGAAATAGCGATGGCCAACAGACTGGCGGTAGCCAGAGGCATACGAATCATGGCGAACATCCTGCTTCGAGAGGGGGGTGGACGGCGCGGGGGCGCGTAAAAGCTGCGACATAATGCGAAAGATTTGCATTATGTGTAAAGGCTTGTGCCGGTAAATATTTCTTGTTCAACAGGCGATTGCGCTGAGTCAAGGCGGCCAGCGCAATGCCTTTTTCAAAGGATCGCCGCGTTGCTGCGCTGCGCCTGTTTCAGATAAGCGCTCAATTCCCGTGCCGGCAAAGGTTTGCTGTAGTGATAGCCCTGACCTTCATGGCAGCCTTCGGAGATGATATAGGCCTCTTGCTCAGGGGTTTCCACGCCCTCGGCGATCACTTGCATGCCCAGGCTTTTGCCCAGCTGGATGATGGCGCGGACGATGGTTGCATCGTCATCATCATCCAGCAGGTCCTGGACGAAGCTCTTGTCGATCTTGATCTTGTCCAGAGGCAGACTCTTCAGGTAACTCAGGGACGAGTAGCCGGTGCCGAAGTCGTCGATGGCGATCAACGCGCCGGAGCGTCGCAGACTCAGCAGGTGTTGGGCCGCGGTACTGATGTCTTCCATCAGGCCGGTTTCGGTGACTTCCAGTTCCAGGCTGCGGGGCGGCAGGCGATAGATCTGCAGCAGGTTGTTGACCACCCGCGGCAGTTCAGCGTGGTGCAGCTGTACCGTGGACAGGTTGACCGCCATGCGCAGGTCGCTGAAGCCCATGTCGTGCCATTCGCGCAGTTGGCGGCAGGCTTGGTCCAGCACCCACTCGCCGATGGCGATGATGGTGCCGTTCTGCTCCGCCAGCGGAATGAACAGGTCCGGCGGCACCAGGCCGTGTTCCGGGTGTTGCCAGCGGATCAGTGCTTCGACGCCGACCACCCGGTGGTCGCGATAGCTGATCTGCGGTTGATAGACGAGAAAGAACTGATCCCGGGCCAGGGCATCGCGTAGGTCCTTTTCCAGCTCTCGGCGACGACGCATCTCGCTGTCGACGCTGGCGATGTAGAACTGATAACGGTTGCGTGACCGGCTCTTGGCCAGGGTCATGGTCTGTTCGGCTTTTTGCAGGAGTTTTTCGGTGCTGTCGCCGTCTTCCGGAAATAGGGTGATGCCGATGGTGGCACGCAGGCGGATTTCCTGGAGATCGAGGGCGAAGGTGGCTTCCAGGTCATCAAGAATGCTCTGCGCCAGTTCCGCAGCTTCATACGGTTGTTCGATGTCGGCCTGGACCAGGGCGAACTGATCGCCTCCCAGGCGTGCCAGGGCACCGAGGCGGCCGCTGTGGCCGCGCAGGCGATCAGCCAGGGCTAGCAGCAGTTGATCGCCGGTCTGGTAGCTGAACTGTTCGTTGATACCCTTGAAGTCATCCAGGCCGACGCAGAGCACCGCCACTCGGCGTTGCAGGCGCCCAGCGTCCACCAGGATCTTGTCCAGTTGTTGTTGCAACTGCTGGCGGTTCGGCAAGCCGGTGAGGAAGTCGTATTGGGCCATGCGCAACAGGCTGTTTTCTGCTTCGTGGCGCAGGTGGGTATTGCGTTCGATGGACGCCAGCAATTGGTTGGCGGTGTTGATCCAGATCCCCAGTTCGTTCTTTTCGTGGCCCTTGAGCAGCGGCAGTTGGTGTTCGCTGGGGCGGTCGGGGTTGATGTTGGTCAGGTGCTCGATAATCCGCGACAGCGGTTTGGTCAGTAGCCAGTGATAGACCAGGTACAGCACCAGGCCCATGGCCAGGGCGCGCAGGACCCCTGAAATGAAGATGATCACCGAGCTGACAATAAAGCCTTGGCCATAGGTGGCAGTGTCGAGGGTGATGCTCAGGTCGCCGTAATACTCGCTATAGGGCCCGCGACCGACCAATTGGGTAGTGAAGGTCCGTTCCTGGCCGAGGATCGGGTCGGTCAGCCAGCGACTGGAAGATTTCTGCAGGTCGCGGGACTTTTCCGCGAGCATGGTTTCGTTGGGGTGGCCGATTGAAGCCATGCGCACCGCATCGTCCTGGAACAGGCCTTCGATGACCTGCATGCCCATTTCCCGGTCGAGGCTGTAGACCGCCTGTGTCGATGGGTCGCGAAACATGTCGAGAATGCGTTGGGCATCGTTAGCGACCGCCTGCTGAGTCTTGTAGGCATCGAAGACTATCTGTGCGCAGCTCAGGACCACGCCCACTATCAGTGCCGACAGCAGCACAACCCGGAGCAACTTCACCGACAAGCTGTTTTTGAGTTCCAGCTTCAAAGGGTTATTCCTTGTTCCGTGCGTGTAGCGTCAAGTTGCCATGAGTATTGGCAATCCCGTGATGGCCGTCAAAGTGACATTAGTGCCGAGAACAGGACGTCTGCGGGCCAGGCCCGGGTGATCAGATTCAGGATTGCTCTAGCTGTGGGTAGTGTGTCGGTAGCGACGCCTTGCAACTTGAGGGGCGGCGATGATTTTTAACTGCAATGAATCTTAGCGCGTCAGTTCGGCGGGACAAGATCCCGGCTTTGTCAAAGGCAAAAAAAACCCGGCCAGGCCGGGTTCTTTGCACTGCAAACGGACTTAAGCGACGAAGTTCTTGCCTTCGAACTGCTCAGCCACGAATTTCCAGTTGACCAGGTTCCAGAACGCTTCGACGTACTTGGGACGAACGTTGCGGTAGTCGATGTAGTAAGCGTGTTCCCAGACGTCGCAGGTCAGCAGCGGGGTGTCGCCACTGGTCAGCGGGTTGCCGGCGCCGATGGTGCTGGCCAGAGCCAGGGAACCGTCAGCCTTTTTCACCAGCCAGCCCCAGCCGGAACCGAAGGTGCCGACGGAAGTCTTGGTGAATTCTTCTTTGAACTTGTCGAACGAACCGAAAGCGGCGTTGATTGCCTCAGCCAGTGCGCCGGTAGGTTGACCGCCGGCGTTTGGCGCCAGGCAGTTCCAGTAGAAAGTGTGGTTCCAGACCTGAGCGGCGTTGTTGAAGATACCGCCCGAAGAGGTTTTGACGATCTCTTCCAGGGTCTTGCCTTCGAACTCGGTGCCTGGCACCAGGTTGTTCAGGTTCACGACGTAGGTGTTGTGGTGCTTGTCGTGGTGGTATTCCAGGGTTTCCTTGGAAATGTGCGGCTGCAGGGCGTCGTGTGCATAGGGCAGCGGCGGCAATTCGAAAGCCATGATGATTCTCCTAATCAGGTCAGTTGCGGTGAGCGCAAGGCCGATCACGGGCGGCCAGACAAGCGCCGGGGAGTTTGTACTCTTTGCGGCGCAGGGTTCGGATCATAGCACCGGGGGTGCGGCATAACCACGCAACAACTGTGTGGAATAGAGGTTCCAGAGCCTTTTGGAATAAGTCACGCCGCGCTGATCAGTTGCAATGCCACGCTGAACATCATCACCGCTACCAGCAGGTCGAGAATCCTCCAGGTACTGGGACGCGCCAGCCACGGCGCCAGCCAGGCGGCGCCCAGGGCCAGGGTGAAAAACCACAGCAACGAAGCGCTGGCGGCCCCTATCACGTAGGCCCCGGGCTCGGTCTGTTGTGCCCCCAGCGAGCCGATCAGCAGCACCGTGTCCAGGTAGACATGGGGGTTGAGCAGGGTCACTGCCAGGGCGCTGAGCATCACTGCACGCAGTGAACGCACGGCCTGGCCGTCGCCCTGTTGCAGGCTTTGTTTCGAGCAGGCCCGACGCAATGCCTGGGCGCCGTACCAGATCAGGAACGCGGCACCACCCCAGCGGGCCACGGCTAGCAATGTCGGGCTCTGGGTGAGCACGGTGGCTAGGCCGAATACGCCGGCGGCTACCAGCAGTGCATCGCAGATGACGCACAGCGCCGCCACCGGCAGGTGGTGCTCACGGCGCAGGCTCTGGGCCAGGACGAAGGCGTTCTGAGTGCCGATCGCCATGATCAGGCCAGCGGCCACCAAGAGACCGTTTACATAGCTTTGCCACATGATTATTGCTCCTCGCCGGCGGCCAGTCGTTGCAGCACGGCCATGGCCCGTCCGGCATCCGCCTGACCGACAAACAGATGATCGTGGTAGTAGCCGGCGATCACGTTGCAACTGATCCCGGCCTGGCCCAGGGCGCCGGCAAAGGCCGCTGTCAGGCCCACGGCCTCCAGAGCCGAATGCACGTTGAGGGTGATCCAGGCGGCCACGTAGTCGAAGCTCAGCCCCAGGCGTTCGGCCTGCTCGCGCTGGACTATCACCGTCAGGCCCTCGCGCTCATGAAAGCTGCCAAGCACCTCACAGTCCTGCAGCAAACTGCGCTCAGTGATGGAACAGAACACATACTCGCCGTCGTTGAGCTGCGGGCTCATGCTGCGCAGCAGGGTTGCGAGGGAGGTTTCACCAGCCATGAAGAAAATCCTTGAGCGAAGTAGCATTGCAGACGCTTTACGCTGGCTATTTTCCGGTCTCGAGCTGTATAAGAAAAACCAATAGTGCTGATCACTCATTAGGAAAACTGATGTTCGACTACAAGTTGCTCTCCGCATTGGCTGCGGTGATCGAACAGGCAGGGTTTGAACGGGCAGCCCAAGTGCTGGGATTGTCGCAGTCGGCGATTTCCCAGCGCATCAAACTGCTGGAGGCCCGGGTCGGGCAGCCGGTACTGGTGCGGGTGACGCCGCCGGCGCCGACTGAAATTGGCCGGCGCCTGCTCAACCATGTACAGCAGGTGCGCCTGCTGGAGCGGGACCTGCAAAGCCTGGTGCCGGCTTTGGACGAAGAGGGTTTGCCGGAGCGCTTGCGCATTGCCCTCAACGCCGACAGCCTGGCTACCTGGTGGGCCGAAGCCGTGAGTGACTTCTGTGCCGAACATCATTTGCTTCTGGACCTGGTGGTAGAGGATCAGACCGTGGGTCTCAAGCGCATGCGCGCCGGGGAAGTGGCGGCGTGTGTGTGTGCCAGCGAGCGTCCGGTGGCCGGTGCCCGCAGCGTATTGCTGGGGGCCATGCGCTACCGGGCCCTGGCCAGCCCGGCGTTCATTGCCCGGCATTTCCCTCAAGGCGTACGCGCCGATCAATTGGCCCGAACGCCGGCACTGGTGTTCGGACCTGACGATTTCCTCCAGCATCGCTACCTGGCGTCTCTGGGAGTCGATGGTGGCTTCGAGCATCATCTGTGCCCTTCTTCCGAGGGTTTCATCCGCTTGACCGAAGCGGGGCTCGGCTGGGGACTGGTGCCCGAACTGCAGGTCCGCGAGCAACTGGAACGGGGCCTGTTGTTGGAGCTTTTGCCCGATAAACCCATCGATGTGCCGTTGTACTGGCATCATTGGCGCAACGGCGGACAACTGCTGGGGTTGTTGACCGAGCACCTGGCACGTTTATCTGCACAATGGTTGGTGCCCTGGGAGCAGCCATAAGCGTCAAGCGACAAGCTGCAGGTAGACAGCTTGCGCTCTGATTTTTAACTTGCAGCTTGTAGCGTGTCGCTCGTCACTGCTTTTTTTAGGAACGTTCATGAAAATTCTGGTTACCGGCGCAAGCGGCTTCATTGGCGGGCGCTTCGCCCGTTTTGCCCTTGAGCAGGGCCTGGAGGTGCGGGTCAATGGACGCCGCGCCGAAGCCACGGAACACCTGGTGCGCCGTGGCGCCGAGTTTGTCCCGGGGGATTTGAGCGATGCCGGCCTGGTGCGCGAACTGTGCCGCGATGTCGACAGCGTGGTGCATTGCGCCGGTGCCGTGGGCCTGTGGGGGCGTTATCAGGACTTCCATCAAGGCAATGTGCTGGTCACCGAGAACGTGGTCGAAGCCTGCCTCAAGCAACGGGTACAGCGGCTGGTGCATCTGTCCTCGCCGTCGATCTATTTCGACGGCCGTGATCACCTGGGGCTGACCGAAGAGCAGGTGCCCAAGCGCTTCAAGCACCCTTATGCGGCCACCAAGTACCTGGCTGAGCAGAAGGTCTTCGGTGCCCAGGAGTTTGGCCTTGAAGTGATTGCACTGCGCCCGCGATTCGTCACGGGTGCCGGTGACATGAGCATTTTCCCGCGGCTGTTGAAGATGCAGCGCAAGGGCCGCCTGGCCATCGTTGGCAATGGTTTGAACAAAGTCGACTTCACCAGCGTGCACAACCTCAACGAGGCCCTGTTCAGTAGCCTGCACGCCAGCGGTTCGGCCCTGGGCAAGGCCTACAACATCAGTAACGGGGCGCCGGTGCCACTGTGGGACGTAGTCAACTACGTGATGCGCCAGATGCAGGTGCCGCAAGTCACCCGTTATCGCTCCTTTGGCCTGGCCTACAGCGTGGCGGCGCTCAATGAGGGCTTCTGCAAGCTCTGGCCGGGACGTCCGGAACCGACCCTGTCGCGCCTGGGGATGCAGGTCATGAACAAGAACTTCACCCTCGATATCAGCCGGGCCCGGCATTACCTTGGCTACGAGCCCAAAGTCAGTCTGTGGGCTGCCCTGGATGAATTCTGCAGCTGGTGGAAGGCTCAGGACATCAGCTGAAATCAAAGAAGGAACCGAGTTTGCCCGGTCCTGTCCATTGGCCGGGTGAATTAGCGGTTTATACTCGCCGCATTCAACCATCACTGCGGTTCAGAAAGGTTGCCCCATGCGTAACGATGCACACGATGACTTCGATGACGTTCCAAGTCTGCGCGCCGATCCCCTCGATGACGATGTCTTCCCCACCACCAGCGGTGCCCGCGAGCGCACCACCGTGCATTCGCGCAGTACACCGGTGGTCAAGGTCAAAGGCCCCAGCACTGGCCCTTTGTGGGCACTGGTCGGTGCCTTGTTCTTTGCCTTCATCGGCCTGGCCTGGTGGAGCTTCCAGCAGATTTCGCTGATGGAGCAGCAGTTGGTAGCGACCCAGGAAAGCTTCGCCAGGATCAGTGAAGAGGCGGCAGGGCGACTGCAGGACATCTCCGGCAAGGTGGTGGCCAGCCAGACCAATGTCACCACGGACAGCGAGGCGTTGAAGCTGCAGATCAAACAGCTGGAAAGCCGCTTGCAGGACCAGGGCCGACAGCAGCAGGGGGTCGCGGGGCAGGCCACGGATCTGGACAAGCGCCTGGCGCAGATGAGTGCGCAGACCGCCGAACAGCAGGCGGCCAGCACTCAGTTGCAGGCCCAGGTGAAAGCCTTGAGCGCTGAACTGGCCAGCCTGAAAAGTGCCCAGGCCGATGGCGGCAAGGTCGATGCCCAGCTCAAGAGCCTCAGCGCCGACCTTGCAGCACTGAAGAAACAGAGTAATCCGAGCGCCGCCATCGAACGCCTGGAGCAGGACATGATTGTGCTCAAGAGCCAGCAGGATAACCGTCCCGCTGCAGCGCAGAACGGTGCCAGCACTGCTGAGTTCGATGCGTTTCGTGGCCAGGTCACCCGCAATATCAATACGCTGCAAAGCCAGATCCAGAACCTGCAACAGCAGATCGACACCCGTCCCTGAAGGGCCCCGCCTTCCCACGCGCTGCGTGGGAAGGTTTTGGTACGCCAACGCCTGCTGAATGTTCACTCATGCCCCGCAGCCATCTACGCTCCTCAAGCGCCAACAAGAACGAGGAGTGGGCTATGAGGCTGCAGCACAAGATTACCTGGATAGGCTGGCTGTTATGGTTGTGCATCGGCTCGCTTCAGGCGGCCGTGCCGGTGGCTGATGACGGCGCGGCAGCCCGTGCGCTGCTGGAGAAAGCCCTGGGTTACTACCACGATCAGGGTGACAAGGCGTTTGCCGCCTTCAGCCGCCAGGGCGAGTTTGTCGACCATGATCGCTATGTGTTCGTGGTGGATACCCGGGGCGTGATGCTGGCCAGTGGCGGCCCTTCGTCGGTGTTGATTGGCCGCGATGTGTCCGAGGTGCTCGGGCCGGACCTGCGCAAGGCGTTCAAGGACGCGCTGAAGACCCCCGAGGCCAATGGCATCCAGCAGGCCGAGTACCGTTGGCAGAACTGGGCCGATGGCAAGATCGAGCGCAAACGCGTGTATTTCCAGCGTATCGGCGAGCGTATTCTGGCGGTGGGTTATTACTTGCCTCGAGCATCCGCCGAACAGGCCAAGGCGCTACTGGAACGGACGGCCACGGCCTTGAGTTCGGATCAGCCCGGCACGCTCAAGGCCATCAATGCCTTGCAGGGCGGGTTTCTTGAAGACGACCTGTATGTGTTTGTGGTGGATCTCGACAGCGGGCGGTACCTGGCCCATGGCACCAACCTGCGGTTGCTCAATACCGACTTCAGCAAGGTCAAGGATCCCCAGGGCAAGCCGGTCGGGGAGCCGATGCTGGCACTCATGGCCCGGCAGGATCAGGGGGAGTACGACTATCGCTGGAAGAACCCGGTGACCGGGAAGACCGAGGACAAGCATGCCTATCTGCGCAAGGTCGGGAACCTGCTGGTTGCCGTGGGCTATTACAGCCCTTGATTGAGTCCTGAACCTGGATCTATCCCTGTAGTCGCAGCCTTCGCTAGCGGCTACAGGGTTCCAGCCAATAGCTCGATCAACGAGCCTTGTCTTCGCGACCGCGCAGCAAACGATTGGGCATGGCAATCGCCGCGACCAGTCCCAGCAGGGAAACCCCGGCACTGACCAACAGCAAGTGCTGGAAGGTCAGCAGCAATTGGGCCCGCAAGGCCTCTCGTGCCGGTCCAGGCGCAGCATTCAGGCCTTCCAGCAGGGCATTGCCGGAATGCCCTTCGCTCATCAACCCGGCGCCGCTCAAATGCGCCAGGCTGGAGTCTTGCAGCAAGGCCAGCAGCAGTGCCGACATCAGTGCCACGCCCACCGCGCCACCCAGGGCGCGGAACAGGTTGGTGGTGCTGGTGGCAACCCCGATATCTCGCTGTTCCACTGAGTTCTGGGTGCCCACCAGCGAAGTGGGAAACTGCATGCCGCCAGCAATCCCGCAGAGCAGCATGAACAGGCTGCTGAGTAGCACCGTCTGGGGCGGTACCAAGGCCATGCCGAGGATCGATATCGGCATCAGCAGCGCTCCGCCCAGGATCATCGGCTTGTAGCGTCCGGTGACCGAGGTCATGCGTCCGGCGCAGTAGGCGCCTATGGGCAGTCCAATGGCCAGCGGCAGCAGGTGCAGGGCGGCGCTGTCGGCTCCGGCCCCAGTGATGCTTTGAAAGCGCAGGGGCATCAGCACGATCAGCGAGATAGCCTGGAAGCTGGTGAAGAAAATCGTGCACCAGCACAGCAGCGCATTGCGGTTGGCGAACAGGTGCATCGGCAGTAGCGGCTCCCGGGTCCGGCGTTCATGCCAGACAAACAGCGCCAGGACGATGAGCGCGATGGCCAGCAGGTCAAGCACCTCGGCGCTGCGCCATGAGTGGCCCTGGCCCACTTGTGTGATGCCCAGTAACAGAGTGCTCAGGCCGATGATCAGCAGGAGGGTGCCGAGGTAGTCGATGATCGGTTTGCGTTGCGGCACCGGCAGCCCCCGCAGGGTGCGATGGGCCACCCACCAGGCACCGAGGCCCAGAGGCAGGTTGATCAGGAACACCCAGCGCCAGGACAGGAATTGGGTCATGTAACCACCAAGCACGGGGCCGGCGACGCTGGCTACTGCGTACATGCTGCTGAAGTAGCCTTGGTACCGGCCGCGCTCCCGAGGGGGAACGATGTCGCCAATGATTGCCTGGCTCACCGAAATCATGCCGCCGGCACCGATGCCCTGGAAAATCCGGGCCAGCACCAGTTGCTCCATGTTCTGGGCCAGGCCGCAGAACAACGAGGCCAGGGTGAACAGGCCCATGCCGAACAGCATCAGCCGGCGGCGGCCGTAGAGGTCGCCGAGCTTGCCGTAGATGGGCACGGCAACGGTCATCGCCACCATGTATCCGGAGATTACCCACGCCAGCAGGCCGATATCCTTGAACTGGGCGGAAATGGCCGGCATGGAGACGGCAACGATGGTCTGGTCCAGGGCACCGAGAAAGATTGCCAGCATCAGGGCGATCAGCACGCTGCGAATGGCCGGTTTTGGCGGGCCAGGCGGTGGGAGGTGAGTCACGAAAGAACCTGCGGGCAGTGATTGACCCACCGGGGCAAGGTTGGTGGGAATGCTTGTCAGTGTACTAGATAGGTACCTACTAGATAGTCTTGCAAGGAAGTCCGCGAGGGTTTTTCGTCAAAGCTTTTCCAAGCATTTGCTGAGTGGGATGTCTTTGGGATGTTCCGGGAATGAGCAGGCCTGGATGCTTGTTTAACGTCGTAATGGGAAGCATTCTGTATACTGCGAAATCTTCGCAGGTTTCCTGGAAGGCGACTGGATGCCTAGGTATTGATGTTGCCGATACTTGCATTTTTCCTGGGTGAAACCGTCAATTGAGCGACACACCCCGGCGGATATCCGATCACCTTGCTTACTGGTGCGATGATCGTCCGTCACTCTGAGGCCTGGACTGAAGTGATCAACAAGCCCGCCCTTGCTGCCATTCCCGTGTTCAAGCTCTATGGCGAAAGCCTGGAGTGGCCCACTCCCGACCTGCTGCATTGCGAGCCCATCAGCCAGCGCAGTCGTGAGCACCACTGGGAAATCAAACCCCATCGACATGCCGATCTGTGCCAATTGTTGTTTGTACGCCGGGGGCAGGCGCAACTGGAGGTCGAAGGCCAGCGGACTCTGCTGGGCGAGTCGGCGGTCCAGGTCCTGCCGCCGTTGTCGGTCCACGGCTTTCGTTTTTCCGAAGATATCGAAGGTTATGTGGTGACTTTGGCGGCACCGCTGGTCGGCCATCTGCAAGCTCAGTTGGGGGCGGCGGAAAATACTCTGTCGAAGTCTGCCAGTTACCCGGCGCGGGGCGATGTGGAGTATTTGAACGAGCTGTTTGCCGCGTTGCAGAACGAGTACCAGGGGCAGCAACCGGCTCGTGAAATGCTCATGCATGCGCTGGTCAGCATGATTGTGGTCTGGGTGGGGCGCCAGGCTTTGCAGCGCAGCAGCGCCAGCCAGCGGCCACAGCGTGCACGGGAATACTTCAACGGGTTTATCCAGTTGGTAGAAACCCACTACCGCGAGCATGTGAAGGTCGAGGAGTTGGCCCACAGGCTGGGGATCTCGGTGTCCCACCTCAACGGCACCTGCCGCGAACTGGCCGGGCAGCCGGCGTTGCAGATCATCCACGAGCGCCAGCTACTGGAAGCCAAGCGCTTGCTGACCTACACCGGAATGACCATCTACGAAATTTCCGCAGACCTGGGGTTTTCCGATCCCACCAACTTCACCCGGCTGTTCCGGCGCCGGGTAGGGATCTCGCCCAAGGTGTTTCGGGACCGCTTGAAGGCCGATCAGGCCAATGACCCCGGCCCCCCGTCACTCACCTGAGGGCGTTCAGGGTGGCGTTGTGGGGAATGCAGTGTTCCAGGTTACAACTGGCGTCGTTACGCGGCTGCATACGGGCCTGTTCAACGCGATAAGCAGCGGTACCGTACAGCGCCAAGGTCATGGTGCAAGTCATGAAAATGGCCAGGTACCTTCTTGTTTTAACGTTCATGGCAAAGACCTCTGAACCAATACCCGCTTATTTTAAGTGGGTACTGTTATCAGCATAGGTCAGTTGCGGGCGCTCGCCAGACTGCTGTCCGACCGATGTGGCAAGGTATCCAGCAGGCGGATCGAGAGTCGGAATTATCTGCTCCTGGCTACCTACAAACCTTCGTCCCAGCGTGGTTCCTGGGGAAACCTGAGTACCAGGAAGTCCAGCATGCTGCGCAAGGTCGCCGGCATGTGCTTACGTGAGGCATAGACCGCGTACATGTTCATCTTGCGCGGTTCGGCATTGCTCAGCAGGCGCACCAGCTCCCCGCGCTTGATGTACTCCCCGGCCTGATAGCTGGGCAGCATGGCGATGCCGGCACCCGCCATGGTAGTGCGCAGCAAGGTACTGGCCTCGTTGGCACTGATGTTGCCCTGCACGGGCACCGACACTTGTTCACCGTCCTGTTCGAAATGCCACAGGCTCTTGCCGAAGTAGGAGTGGGTCAGGCAGTTGTGTCGGCTCAACTCTTCCACGCGCTGTGGTGCCGGGTGTTCTTGCAGGTACGCCGGGGAGGCGCAGATCACTGAGCGGCATACAGTCAGGCGCCGGGCAATCAGATTCGGGTCCAGGTCGTTGCTGGTGCGGATTGCCAGATCGATACGTTCATCCACCAGGTTCACCGTGCGATCGAGCATTTGCAGGTCGACGCTGACTCCCGGATGGCGCTTGACGTAGTCGGCCATGGCATCGGCCAGCTGTGATTGACCGAACGAGGTGCTGACGCTGATGCGCAGCAGCCCGCGGGGCGCATCATCCGGCTCGCCGACCGCTGCATGCATGTCGTTCGACAGCTCCAGCATCTGCCGGCAGCGGGGCAGAATCTCGCCACCGGCAGCGGTCAGGCTGAGCTTGCGCGTGGTGCGGTGCATCAGCCGGGCGCCGACCCAGTCTTCCAGTTCCGCGAGATAACGTGAAACCACTGGTCGCGACAGGTCCAGGTGATCGGCAGCGGCCGACTGGCTGCCCAGGTCGACAACGGTGACGAAGACCTGCATTGCTTGGAGACGATCCATTATTTGCCCGCTTTCAGAAACAAACTATGTTCAAGCATCGCATTTTTTGTAACGACTCAGGCAACTAAGCTTTGTCCATCCCCAACCACGCCAACAGATGCTGGAGCTACCCTCATGATCGGATTCACCTCACTCAAACGCCTGCTGTTGGCCACCGCCACCCTGGGTTTTGCCGCCCATGCGGCGGCCGCCGAGCCAACCCTGAAACTGGATGTCTACAACCCTGGAGCCAACGCAATTTTCCCGGTGACCTCGGTGCTGGTCAGCGGCAAGAAGGACGCGATCCTGGTGGATGCCCAGTTCGGCAAATCCCAGGCCCAGCAACTGGTAGACAAGATCCGCGCCAGCGGCAAACACCTGACCACCATCTACATCAGCCATGGTGATCCGGACTACTACTTTGGCCTCGAGACCCTGACCACTGCCTTCCCGGATGCCAAGGTCGTGGCCTCGCAGCCGACGGTCGACCACATCATGGCCACCGTAGACGGCAAGCTCGCCTTCTGGGGCCCGAAAATGGGTGCCGATGTACCGGCCAAGACCATTGTGCCAAGCGTACTCAATGGGCACAGCTTGACCCTGGAGGGGCAGAAGCTCGAGGTTATCGGCTTGGACGGCAAGCAGCCGGACCGCAGCTTTGTCTGGATCCCGTCGATCAAGGCGGTGGTCGGTGGTGTAGTGGTAGCGGAAAACATCCATGTATGGATGGCCGATACCCAGACTGCGCAATCCCATAAGGACTGGTTGAGCACCCTGAAGACCATCGAGGGCCTGCAACCCAAGACCGTGATCCCTGGGCACTTCCTCGGTGACAGCGCGCGCTCTCTGGCCCCGGTGCATTTCACTGCGGACTACATCAAGGCTTTCGACGAAGAGACCGCCAAGGCCAAGGATTCCGCAGAACTGATTGCGGCCATGAAGAAGCGTTACCCGGACCTGGGCGAGGACAGCTCCCTGGAGCTGAGCGCCAAGGTCGCCAAGGGCGAAATGAAGTGGTGAAAACGGTTTGACTCGCTCCCTAGTCGGGAGCGGGCGCCTCTGTACTCTCTTAGCCAACTGGAGAATTGTCATGAGCAAGATTGCAATCATTGGTGCCACCGGCCGTGCCGGTAGCCAACTCTTGGAAGAAGCCCTGCGTCGCGGTCACAGCGTCACCGCCATCGCCCGTAACACGGCGAAGATCGGTCAGCGTGCCGGTGTGCTCACCCGTGATGTTGATGTGGCCGACAGTGCCGCTCTGCAAGCGGCGGTGGCCGGTCATGATGTGGTGATCAGTGCTGCGCATTTTTCCACCATCGCGGCCAGCGCTATCATCGACCCGGTGAAAAAGGCCGGGGTCAAGCGCCTGCTAGTGGTGGGCGGTGCCGGTTCGCTGCTGTTGCCCGGTGGTAGCAAGGTCATCGACAGCCCCGGCTTCCCGCCGGAGTACAAGGCCGAAGCCAGCGCCGGTGGGGTCTACCTCGACACCCTGCGCAAGGAGCAGGATCTGGACTGGACCTTCCTCTCGCCTTCGGCGGAGTTCGTCGACGGTGAACGTACCGGACATTTCCGCCTGGGTCAGGACGATCTGTTGGTCAGCGCCGAAGGGCGCAGCTGGATCACCTTCGCCGACTACGCCATTGCCCTGATCGACGAAGTGGAAAAGCCTGCCCACGTTCGCCAGCGCTTCACTGTCGGTTACTGATGACCCTGTAGCGGGTGCCTTGCCCGGTAACGTGCAAGGCCCCGCTACGCCGCGCGGTAGCGCGTCGATCCTTTCAACGCTGCTGCGCCTGCTCCACCAGCCAGTCAAGCAACTCCTGCAGTTGCGCCGCAGGCCCCGGACGCTCCGGGTAGACCAGGTAGTACGCCTGTCCTGTCGGCACCTTCAATTCAAAAGGCATGACCAGCCGCCCGGCACTCAGGTCGTCGCCAATCAACGCCCAATCGCCAATCGCCACCCCGGTCCCCTGGGACGCCACGGACATCGCCAGGTCCAGGGTTTCGAAATGCTGGCCCTTGCCCAGGGTATTCAGTGGCGTGCCCGCCGCTTTTAGCCAGGTTTGCCAATCCCGTTGATCATGGGACGGGTGCAGCAGCAGATGCTGATGCAGGTCCGCCGGTTTTTTGAGGGGCACCGGGCCCTCCAGCAGGGGACGCGAGCAGACGGGCGTCAGCTGTTCATTGAACAGGTATAGCGAGCCAAGGGTGGGGGCGGGAGG